>DASXOI010000044.1:0-3743 GCA_036494375.1 Candidatus Udaeobacter sp. | reverse complement strand
TTCGCTGTCGAACTGCGCTTCCACACCGGCGAGGAATTTGCGCTCCTGCTCGGGAATGCCAAGCCTCTCAAATGTGCGCTTGATGTCATCTGGTACTTCCTCCCAACTGCGTTTCGTCTCGGTCCCTGGGGAGAGATAGTAACGGATTTTGTCGAAATCGATGGCTTCGAGATCCTTGCTCGCCCAGTGCGTGGGGAGTGGTTTCTCCCAGAATGTCTTCAAAGCGCGCAAGCGGAACTCGCGCACCCAATCCGGGTCCTCTTTGACGTCCGAGATGTAGTGAACAGTCCGCTCGCTCAATCCGGCGCCAGCATCGCGCACGTGAGCTTCCGGGTAAGAGAAATCGCCCTTACCGCGATCGATATTGATGGCTGTCGTTTCGGTTTTCATTTGTTGTTACCTCGTAAACGCCGGTTCGCCGGCTCCCTCGCGTGTCCAATCGTAACCTCTTTCCTCGAGCTCCAGAGCGAGTTCTTTTCGCCCGCTCCTAACGATTCGCCCTCCTACCATCACATGGACGTAGTCGGGAACGATGTAGTTCAGAAGCCGCTGATAGTGCGTGATTAACAGTATCCCAAGGTTCGGCCCACGCAAGGAATTGACCCCATGCGCTACGGTCTTGAGCGCGTCAATGTCAAGGCCGCTGTCGGTCTCATCGAGCACGGCGTATTGCGGCTCGAGCACGGCCATTTGCAGAATCTCTGTGCGCTTTTTTTCTCCGCCGGAGAAGCCCTCATTGACCGAGCGCGAAGTAAACGAACGATCCATGCCGAGCAGTTCCATTTTTTCGTACAGCTTGGCGTAATAGTCAGTGGCCTCCAATTCTTCGCCTTCCGGCAGACGCGCTTGCAACGCCGCCCGGAGAAAATTGGCAATGGTCACGCCCGGGATCTCGCTTGGATACTGGAAAGCCAGAAACAAACCGCGTCGTGCTCGTTCATCCGGATCAAGTTCCAGAAGATTTTCGCCGTCCATCAAAACCTTTCCCGCGATTACGCGGTAATCGGGATGTCCCGCCAACACCTTGGCCAGGGTGCTTTTCCCTGAGCCGTTAGGGCCCATCAATGCGTGCACTTCGCCGCGCGGAACATTCAGGGTAAGGCCGCGCACAATTTCCTGATCGCCGACGGCGACGCGTAGATTTTCTACTCTCAATTCGTTCATAAAGCCGGACCCAAACTATACCTCAGTCCGGGAGATTTGCGAACCGCGTAAAAGGCTTCGCCTCACGCGGCTCAACAGTTTCCAGCTAGACCGGCAACGCGCGATCCCATCGGCAGAGCCACGTGAGCGTTGAAGACGCTTTTACGTGGTTACCCCGCTTGGAGTCGAACCAAGAATAACGTGGCCGAAGGAATTAATTTCGCAGGAATTGTTCATCGAGCGGCTTGCGGTCGCGTCCGCACAGCGTGCGGAATCAGCGAATAAGATCATCGCCAAAATTGTCAGAAATGCTCTCATAATATGTAACCACGCATTTCAGTCGACGGGATCCCGCCAGTTTTGAGTAAACAACAATATCCCTAACACAGCGCACCAACCGAACCAGGCAGCGAAAAGGGCTCTTTGTGCAAGCCCGTGAAGGGGCTTCACGTAAGCCCAAACCGGTGGGGACAATGCGCTTAAGTTCAACGCGATTGCACCCCAAATGAGTGCAAAGAAAATCCACGAAAGCACGACAAGAGTTTTCGCTCGAGAATCGCGTCTCCAAGTGAGGGCAAAGATGAGCGGTGCCTGGTATCCAATCAGTTCGGACATGCCGAAGAGGTTGTGAGCCGGGTGCGGGTAGGCGAACACTCCTATTCCTGCAGCCGGCAAGGCCATGAATCCTATTAGGTATGCCGCAAATCGAGAGTGGTCGGCCGCAACTGACACGTCATAAACCGCAGAGGCGAAAAGCAAAATACAAACCGCAACGCAACCTAGCATGACAGCGAAGGGGACTCTGGCCATTGAGCCCATTTCTCCGATTTCGCTCACTGTTTGATGCATATGGCTGTAGCCCGGAATCAGCAGTGCCAGGCCAGCTACTCCGAGACCAAGAGTGACTCCGGCCAGAGGTCCAAAGAGTAAGCGATAGTTTCGTGTCATGCGCCTAATGTGAAGGCATTGTCTAGCCGCTAGGCGAAGCGCATCAATAGCATGAGCGATATCACAGCCAACACGATTCCGATTACCTCAAAGTAATTCAGTGACTCATGGAACAACACCACGCCGATCGCCGTAAGGAGCAGCACCAGGGAGACAGAATAAAGGACGCTAATGGTAGCCAGCTTCAGGTGTTTCATTACAAACACCCAGCCAAAGGCGGTCGAGGCGTAAAGAGCGAAGCCAAGATAAAACCAACTCGTGCGTAACGGCTGCTCGCGCGCACTCGCGAGCTTGAGGAAGTAGTCACCCAATACACCCACCACGCTGAAAGCAATCGTGACCAGCACGGCAATCGTCCTTGTTCCCATCGAGTACAGGGGGATTATGCATGAGAGGGCACAGTTGGCGAATCGTGTCCGAAATCCGCCGCTTAAAAGAATCCGATTGTTATGTTACCAATCCATTTCCACCCGGATGGCCCAAACGGTAGCAGCCCAATACCATATCCCAGCGAGGTAACAGCCGCGAGAACGAGAAACGGGCCCGTGAAGAAACAGTGAATGCGGCCGCACTGTAAGGCATTGAGCAAACACAGCGTGCCCATGAACCCGAGTGATAACGACCACAAAACCGTTTTCAAGCGAGGCGGCACAAAGAAGCCGAGCGCAAACGCACACGATGGAAGACACCAGAAAAGAAACATCTTTGTCCCGCTGCATAACAGGTCGGGCTGCGGTTGGCCGCAGGCGCTGGGCATGTCTTTCATCGTCGCCAGAGTTTAGCTTAAGTAAGCACTCTAATCTCGACTACATCGCCATCTTGTAAGCCGAAATGATTTCTCAGCGCGACACGCCGAGGATGGTGTCAAAGGATTTTCGGAATGGTAAGCCGGGCCGCTTCGGCAACCGTTAGGATTCGAAAGTTCGTGATCGCGAGGCCGCGATCACCAGCACTCGAGGCGCGTGCGCTCCCCGGAATTATGCTGGCGCGCCGCCAAGGGCGCCCGGGAGCGGCGGAGCGACGTCGGGAGCGATGACTTGTTTGGGCGGTTTTTCGGGCGCCGGTTTCTTACTGGGCGATCCGCCGATGCCGGGTGGCGGATTGATCAGGCGACCGTGCTCGAGGATCTCTTTGATTTGCGAGCCGTCCAGGGTCTCGTACTCGAGCAGCGCTTTTGCGATTGTTTCGAGTGTGGCGCGATTCGTAATGAGGGTATGCTTGGCCAGCTGATACGCGTCGTCGATCAGTCTGCGCACTTCCTGATCGATTTGTTCGGCAGTCGCTTCGCTGTAATCGCGCGCTCGAGAAATGTCGCGTCCGAGGAAAACGTAATCTTCGTGTTCGCCGTATTCGACCATTCCCATTTTCTCGCTCATACCCCATTCGCAAACCATGCGACGCGCAATAGCCGTGGCGCCTCTGATGTCGCCGCGCGCCCCGTTGGTGATGTCGCCGAAGATAATTTCTTCCGCGACGCGGCCGCCCATGGAGACTGCGAGACCGGCCAGCAATTCGTTCTTGCGATTGGTGTATTTGTCTTCTTCCGGCAACCACATTGTCGAGCCAAGTGATGGACCTCGCGGGATGATCGTGACCTTGTGCAAGGGTTCAGTGTGAGGGAGAAGGACGAGTAACAGGGCGTGGCCAGCCTC
>DASXOI010000043.1:0-2098 GCA_036494375.1 Candidatus Udaeobacter sp. | reverse complement strand
TCTGTTCAATGCGGCCACGCGCGGCACAGTGATCTGGTATATGTCTGGAGCGACTCGCACCGGCAGCAGAAATGGACCAACAATTCCGGCGGGCTTTGAAGTGGCGGGATTAGCCGATTTCGATGGCAACGGCAGACCCGATTATCTGCTGTTCAACTCCAGCACACGCCAAACAGCAGTTTGGTACCTCAACAATAATCTGCTTATCGGCAACTCCGCCGGTCCGACTATCTGGGCTGGCTGGAGCGTCGTCGCGCCTTGACCGATGTGTAACCGCGATCATCGCTGATCCAGTCAGACGCCAGTGGCCACTCGTTAGTCTTGTCGCGCGGCTTTGACGATTTGAGCGAAGCTGCGCGGATCAAGGCTAGCGCCGCCGACGAGGGCGCCGTCGATGTCAGCCTGACTCATGAGTTCGCGGGCATTCTCCGGTTTCACGCTGCCGCCGTACTGAATCCGCACTCGGTCGGGTGTGGTCTCATCGGTCATTTCGCGCAGGATATGTCGAATGAAGGCGTGGGCTTCCTGTGCTTGCTGTGGTGTTGCGTTGCGTCCGGTGCCGATCGCCCAAACCGGTTCGTACGCGATCACGGTTTCCTGCAATTCTTTCGGCGTTAGGCCGGCGAGACTGCCGCGCAATTGCATCGACAATATTTTTTCAACCTCGCCTTTGTCGCGTTGGTCGAGTGTTTCCCCGACACAAACAATCGGACGGAGTTTCGCTTCGTGTGCGGCGCGCACTTTGCGATTCACCATTTCATCGGTCTCGCCGAACAAGGTGCGGCGTTCGCTGTGGCCGAGCACCACGTAATGCACAAACAGGTCGCGCAAAAGCGGAGCGCTGATCTCTCCTGTAAACGCGCCGCTTTTTTCCCAGTACATATTCTGCGCGCCGAGTTTGACGTTATGCACTCTGCCTAATGCCTCCGAAACTTTCGGAATTGCCGTGAAGGGCGGAATGATCACCACTTCGACATCGTTGATTTCGCCAACGTCGCGAAGGAAGGACTCCACAAACTGCGCCGACTCGCCCTGCGTCATATTCATCTTCCAGTTGGCCGCGATGATTTTCTTTCTCATATGATTCCACCGTCATCCCGAGCGCATCGAAGCGAAGTCGAGGGACGCCGCGGCGAGACCGCAAGATAACTCCAATGGATTCCTCGACTTCGCTCGGAATGACGCATGTTATTTTTCCGTAAGCGCGGCCACGCCGGGAAGGTCTTTGCCTTCTAGCAATTCAAGCGTTGCGCCGCCGCCGGTGGAGATAAACGTCATTTTCGCGCCGAGGCCGGCCTGTTTGACCGCTGTGACCGAGTCGCCGCCGCCGATAATGGTCGTGGCTCCCGATTGGGCCATTGCTTCTGCGATTGCGATTGTGCCATCGCCGAATTCAGGAATTTCAAAAACGCCCATCGGTCCATTCCACAAAATTGTTTCTCCCCTGGTAATTTCCTCCTGATAAAGCGCGATCGTTGCCGCGCCAATATCTACTGCCTGCCATCCGTCCGCGATTCCGTGCTGGGGCGAGAGACGGCTGGTGTTTCGCATGTTCGCGCCCGGCCGAATTTCATCTGCCTCGACCACATCGATGGGAATGAGAAACTTGACGCCGCGTTGCTTCGCCAGGTCCAGAAGCTCGCGCGCGAGATCCACCTTGTCGGATTCGACTCTGCTCGCACCGACCGGAATTCCCTCCGCTTTCAAAAACGTGTTCGCCATGGCGCCGCCGATGAGAATCGTGTTGGCCTTTTCCATCAACGCTTTCAGAACACCGATTTTATCCGATACCTTGGCGCCACCTAAAATGACGACGAACGGTCTGGCGGGATTCTGAAGTCCGTCGCGCAGATGCTTCAGTTCTTTTTCCATCAAAAGACCCATGGCCGATTTCGACACGAATTGTGTGACACCCATCGTTGACGCATGCGCGCGGTGCGCAGTGCCAAAGGCATCATTCACGTAAAAATCACCCAACTCGGCAAGCGCCTTGGCGAATTCTGGATCGTTCGCCTCCTCGCCCGGGTGGAAACGAACATTTTCGAGTAGCGCGACATCGCCGTTCTCCATGTGCCCAACGATTTTCTTCGGCACGTCA
>DASXOI010000042.1:0-5849 GCA_036494375.1 Candidatus Udaeobacter sp. | reverse complement strand
CATCAGTCCAAGGCCTGAAAATCTACGATCACGATTTTGAGCAGACACGTGAGCTGACGTTTGCGCTTGTCTCCGATGCGCAAGATGTCGATAAGCTGGAGGAATTCGCGCCGGAGTTTGCGGAACGGCTGCGCGGGCAAGCGTGGTGCGCGCGCGTGCTCGCCGGTTCGCCTATGACTACTCCGGATGGCATCCGTGATCTGCAATCGATCGCGGTTCCATTGCTTCTCAACCTGGAACCGAGCGCTTTCGACGAGGCGATGTCGATCCTGCAACCGGACAAGATTCGCGATCGCCTTCATCGGTTGCGCCAGCAGATCGAAGCGGGCTCACCGCGGCCGCAGTTTGAGCTTTCATTCGATCCGCTCGGATTGATCGCCCCTGCGCTCAAACCTTTTGCTCAAAGCACCGCGATCGAACAGGAACAACCGCTTACGTCACCAGATCGCACAATGCGAATCTTTCTGGTGGTGACGAACCAAAAGTCGATCAGCGCGTTTGAATGCCAGCACTTGATGCGGCGCGTGAACGAGTTTCGCAAAACCGCAGCCGACGGATGGGATCCCGAAGCCCATTCGGGACTGCAAATTCTGGTGACCGGGCGCTCCGCGTTTGTATCCGAGATCTCGTTGAGCATGCGCTACGATGTCATCGCGACGTTGCTTGGCTCAGTCCTGCTCGTGGGCGCGATTTTTTTCGTTGGGTTTCGTCGATGGCTGCCGCTGGCGGGCATGGCATTTTGCCTTCTTCTTTCGTGTTTGGTAGCTCTGACTGCAGGCCAGCTTCTTTTCGGGCGGCTGAGCATGATCAGCGTCGGCTTTTGCGCCATTCTCGTTGGACTCGGCGTCGATTTCGCAATTCTCACCATCGGACGCTATCACCAGGCGCGCGCCGATGGCGAACCGCATCAGCAAGCCATTGCGACTTCGGTGGCAAAACTTGGACGGGCGGTTTTCTTTGGCGCGCTTACGACAGCGGTAGGTTTTCTCGCACTGGTGCTGAGTGGCGCAATGAGTTTTGCCGAACTCGGCGTTCTGATCGCGATCGGCATTTTCGTCGCGGGTCTGTTCATGTGTTCGATCTTATTTTTGTTTATCCGCGAGCGATCCCGCAACTGCGGGACCCGCGACTGGCTCTTTGATCTGGTAGCTAGATATGTCCGCTGGATTGTGCGCAGACCGGTTCCGATGCTTATGTTTTCCTGCGCCATTTTGCTGCTGCTCGCTGCCGTAGGCTTTTCGCCCATTCCCCCGCTTGAGTTCGAAGGCAGCACGCGCTCACTCGAACCAAAAAATATTCGCGCAGGTCAGGCGCTTGAAACAATCATGAAAAAAATGCCGGTACGCTGGGAGCCGGTGCTGGCAATCGTTCGCGCGACAAACTCGCAGGAATTGCACGATTACTGGCAAAAAATTTCCGCGCATTGGAGTGAATTCCAGGCAGCCGGAAAGATAAGAGGCTTTTCTACCCCAGCGGCACTTTGTCCGTCGCCGATCTGGATGGGACGAAATCGCGATCATTTGCGAGGGATAAATTTTCAGGCGGCACATGAAATATTGACCGAAACTCTCGAGGCGGAGGGATTCAGTGTAGAAGCCTTCGCTCCGGCGTTCGCGTTGCTCGACGAGTTACAACGCATGGCCGATCCCGGCGTGCCACTGCCGAATTGGCGGACCCAATTACCGACATCATCGAGCTGGTGGTTTTTGATCGACCGCTACTTTGGACACGACCCATTGCTGACGACTGGATTTATAATGACTAACGGACCGCTCGCAACACACGAGCAAAGCCAGGAGCTGCGACGCGGTCTATCGGTGCCTGGCATTCCTTTGACTCTGACGGGCTGGACCTACGTGCTCGCCGATCTCCAACCGTGGTCGCACCATCAACTCCTGATCATCAGCGCGTTGATGGCCATCTTCGACATTTCATTGCTGGCCATTTTGTACCGCGACGTTCGTTTATGGTTAATCCAAATCGTTACGCTCGTATTCGGCATCGGCGCGATGATCGCTACCATGAAGCTGCTGAACATCCATTTGAATCTGCTGAACGTGCTCTCATTCCGTCTCGTGCTCGCGATCGGCGTGGATTACGGAATCTACGTCGTGCTCGTCTGGCAGAAAACGCACAACGTCCAACATGACGTAGCTGGGGTGGTGAAACCGGTTTTACTCGCGGGACTGACAGCGATCAGCGGTTTCGGATCGCTCGCTCTTGCGCGGAATCCAGCGCTAACTGGGCTAGGCATTGCATGCGCCATCGGCATTTCCTGGAGTCTGATCGCCACCATCTTCTTCACCTTACCTGCGATGGCGGCCATTAAACCCAGGCGCTAACTCCGCGATAGTTAAGCATGAAGTTGTGCCGAGACTTCCGTTCAGCTAAAGGCCTGTTAAACTGGCAGGCAATGCGCCGCCAGGGATTGCTGTGGCTAAATGCGGCTTTATCCGTTATACCCGCTTCGCTTTTGGCGGGCGCGGCTGTCGAGGGACACGTCGATCTTCCGAAGTCGCACGCGGCACCGGTTCAGGCAAAACGATACGAGATCGTAACCAAGGCCGGAGTTCTTTCGACGCAGCCGCCACTGGCCGTGGTCTACCTTGATGGCAATTTTCCGCGCCCAGCTTCGTTGCCAACAAAAGAAGTCGCGCAAAGGGATTTGACATTCGTCCCAGCGCTCCTGCCGATAGAGGTGGGTACAAAGGTACAATTTCCAAATCTGGACGATCAATATCACAACATTTTCTCGTATTCGCCCGCCAAGCGATTTGATCTCGGGCGTTATCGCCCAGAGGAACGGCCGATACCTTCGGTGATGTTTGATAAGTCGGGGCTCGTGACTCTCCGCTGCGACATTCACGAGCACATGCGTGGATTAATCCTCGTGTTGAACACGCCGTACTTCGTGATGACAGACACGGCCGGGCGCTTTCGATTAGATAAACTTCCAGCGGGTCACTACACACTGAAGGCGTGGATTGACAGCAGAACTACGCGCGAAAAATCAATCGACTTGAAGGACGGTCAAACACTGCACGTCGATTTGCCATGAGCGCCGCGCCCGCGACGAGAAGTAAAGAGCTCGCGAGCTTTCGTACCCGGTTGTTCACCGCAATCATGGTTATCGTAGCGACGTTGACTGCGCTCGGGTTTTATCTGGCGCAGCGCAGAGTCACCGCCGACGCGGAGCGAAACCTGCAGCAAACGTTTCAGACCGAGCTTTCTTCGATGCACAACATCGAGGAACTGCGCCACGCCGCGCTCGCCGACCGCTGCAACATACTTGTAGCGAAACCGCGAATTCATGCCGCGATCGAGGACGACGCAATCGATCTCCTATATCCCACTGCAAAGGACGAGTTGCGCGACCTGATGGAAGGCGAGGAACCGCCTCCGGAGCAGGCAGCACGATCTCTTCACGCGAGATTTTATCGGTTTCTCGACGACACCGGCAAAGTCATCAAGCCGCCTAATCCTTCAGATGTAGGAGAACTGGACGCAGCGACAGAAGCTCAGCTTTCGCTCCAAAAATTGCCCGACACGCAGCAGATCGGATATATCCAGTCCGCTGGCGATATCCATGAAGTGATAGCCGTGCCGATCTTCTCCACCGACAATGGCGAGCTGGTTTCGGCGCTCGTGATTGGGTTCAAGCCACTCGAACTCGAAAACAAGACCACCGGAATGCAAAGTGGCGTCTGGGTAGATGGCCATCTGCATCTGCCGGCGCTTGCGCCCTCCGCGCAAAGCTCCCTCAACGAGAAGATAACGCCTGTCCTGGCCAAGGCTGACTCAGAGCAAAACTATGTTCGTGTGGAAGTGGCTGGTGCGCCTCAGCTGTTGTTTCATAGGCGGGTCAATCCGGGGTCGCTGTTTCCACCCGCGTACGAAATTTTTTTGTATCCTCTCGCCTCGTGGACGGCACAACTGAATCGTCTGCGGTGGCAAATCGGAGGCGCCGGTGCGCTTCTGTTGTTAGGCGGATTCATCGCAAGCCATTTCGTGGCGCGGAGCATGTCCGCGCCAGTCAAGCAACTGGCCCTCGATTCGGAAGAAAATCGCGCAGAACGAGAACGCGCGGAGGCCGCGCTGGCATCCACCTCGGAGGAACTGGAGCGATCCACCAGATATTCAGCCGACGCCTCACATCAGCTGAAAAGCCCGATGACGATCCTTCGGATCGGTCTCGAATCACTGCTGGCACGCGAAGGATTTAAGCCTGAAGTCTACGAGGAGTTGTCCACTCTGCTTCATCAATCGCGCCGGTTAACCGGCGTTATTGAGGATTTGCTTTTGCTGTCGCAGATGGATGCTGGCCACCTGCAAATCGCATCGTCGCCCGTGAATCTTAGTCAGTTGGTTGATGAATGGCTGGATGATCTTGGTGCGTTGCCAGAATCGCCGGACGTGAAGATTGAAAAGGAATTTCCGCGCGGACTTTTTATAGCTGGTGAGAAACGTTACACGTCGCTCATCGTGCAAAATCTTTTGGAGAATGCGCGAAAGTACAATCGTGCGGGCGGACGAATTAGGGTTAGCGCGCAAGGCAATGGCAGAGACGTAATGCTCACGATCGGAAACACTGGCCGTACGATTCCGCCGGGCGAAAACATTTTCGAACGATTCCATCACAGCTCCAGTCCCTCGGCGGCATCGGGTCACGGCATCGGCCTCAATCTGGCGCGCCAACTGACGCGATTGCATGGCGGTGAACTGCGCCTGGTGCGTTCGGAAAAGGACTGGACGGAATTCGAAGTGCGCTTTTCCGCCGCAAACGGTGTTAATGCTGTTACATGAAGATACAGATCTTCAGCCTGTGCATTTTTGCGTGCACGGCGTGCGCTTTCGACATCGATGATACTCTCGACCGGCTCGACAGCACACTGACGATCTCCGGGTTTCAGGATAATTTTCGCGCACGATTGAGCGGCACAGTCGATCTGGAATTTTATAATTTCCAGCAGCCCGCGCCCGGGCTCATTAATTCAGAAACCGACAATCTGTTTAACCCGCGTCTCACGCTGTTTCTAGACGCGCAAGCGGGCTCGCAAGTGTATTTCTTCGCGCAAGCGCGACTGGATCGGGGTTTCGATCCGAGCGACCATGGCGCCGAGGTTCGCTTGGACGAATATGCGCTTCGAATCACGCCCTGGCAGGACGGTCGTTTTACATTTCAGGCCGGCAAATTTGCGACCGTTGTCGGCAATTGGGTTCCGCGACACTTACCGTGGGACAATCCGTTTATTAGCGCGCCATTGGTTTACGACAATGTGACTGCCATTCAGGACAAGTACGCCCCGTATTCACCTCTGTATTTTATCTATTCCCCTTATTCCCAGAACAAATACGCCTTCAATCCCGTGATTTGGGGACCGAGCTACGCCAGCGGGATTTCTGTTTCCGGCCAATTGGGTCGCTTTGATTACGCAGCCGAAATGAAGAATGCGTCACTTTCCTCGCGTCCCGAGTCCTGGTATATCACCGAGAACGGGTTCGAAAATCCGACCTTTAGCAGCCGGATCGGATTCCGGCCTAACGAAGCGTGGAATATCGGCTTCTCGGGTAGCGAGGGACCATATTTTCGGCGTGAAGCGGAATCGTCGCTGCCTCCGGGTCGAGACATCAGCGACTATCGAGAGTTTGTTCTTGGACAAGACATCAGCTTTGCATCGCATCACCTGCAACTTTGGGCCGAGTTTTACGAAGCGCGTTTTGAAGTCCCGAACGTGGGAGACGCGGACACGTTTGCTTATTACGTCGAAGCGAAATACAAATTTACGCCGCAGTTGTTTGGCGCTGTTCGTTGGAACCAGCAACTATTCAACACAATCAATAATGGCCTC
>DASXOI010000041.1:0-3138 GCA_036494375.1 Candidatus Udaeobacter sp. | reverse complement strand
GTGTTCAGCGATGCAATGAGTTTCAACCTCGCGCTGATCGGCTTGGGCCAAAAAGGCGATACCCGCCGCGCGTTCGCCGCCATCGTCAGCTCGAACTATTTCTCCGTGCTTGGTGTCGCACTCGCGCGAGGCCGCGCATTTGTACCGGAAGAGGAAACGCCGGGCCGCAACGCGCCAGTCGCGATCGCTAGTTACAGTTACTGGCTGAAGCACAACCTCGATCCAACCGTGCTCGGTTCGCAGGTTTTGATCAACGGCCGCCCGTTCACAATCGTCGGAATCACGCCGAAGGGTTTCGCCGGCACGTTGCAGATTTTGTCACCCGAAGTTTGGTTGCCGATCAGCGTTTACGATCACGTTGCGAACGATTTTGGGTCGAAGAACAAGATCGCAATGGACGATCGCAATGGCACGCAGTTGCGCATCATCGGGCGGCTAAAACCGGGGATGACAGCGGCTGCGGCCAAGCCTGCACTCGAAGGACTGGCGGCCAATTTGGAAAAAGCGTATCCAGTCGAGCAGAAAAATCAGATTTTCATAACTGCACCGGTGTCGCGTATTGCGGTAAGCACAAATCCGGCAGCAGCGAGTGGGGTGAAACCGATCGGGCCGTTATTGCTCGGCATGGCTGTAGTGGTGCTACTGGTGGCATGTCTTAATCTCGCAAATATGTTGCTCGCGCGCGGCACAGCGCGGCGGAAGGAAATTGCGATTCGTCTCGCCGTCGGCGGCAGTCGTTGGCGCATTGTGCGTCAGCTTCTCAGCGAAGGTTTTGTCCTGGCGTTGCTCGGCGGCGTCGGTGGACTCGTTCTCGGATTGTGGTCGTCGGATCTGCTGATTGGCTCAATGCGCAAGTTCATGCCTTTTGAGATTGTGTGGTCGACCGGAGCGAACCCCGCGATTCTGGCCGCAACGTTTGGATTTTGCCTGCTCGGGACGCTGATGTTTTCGCTTGGACCGGCCTTAAAGATCTCGCGCAGCGCGGTGATCACCGATCTGAAGGAACATGCGGGGGAAGATGTGGTGCGACGTCGCTGGAAATTTTTGCCGCGTAACCCGCTCGTCGTTCTGCAGATCGCGTTCTCGCTCGCTCTCCTGACCGCAGCCGCTTTGTTCGTTCGTGGCGCGGGCAAAGCTGCCTCCATCGATAGCGGGCTAAAGCCGGGCGCAAGCTACCTACTAGAAGTTGATGCGAGCCTGGCCGGCTACGAACCGAAACGCGCGCAGGCGCTTTATCAGGACTTGAACGCCCGGCTGGCAGCGCTGCCGGCGGTAGAGCACGTGAGCATTTCGGCAACCGTTCCGTTCGGAATAACTTCGTCGGACAAAAACGTTCAACGCGCAGGTGTACATCCCGTTGCAGAGGCCAAGCCGTCCAACGCTGCTGAAGGCCTTCCGTTCAAGGCAGCCTGGAACAGCGTGGGCGCAGATTATTTTTCAACCGTTGGATTGCCGGTGCTGCGTGGTCGCGCGTTTACCGAGGCGGAAGCAACACAACCTGGTCCGAGGGTGGCAATCATTGATGAACCCCTGGCCAAAAAGCTTTGGCCGGACGGCGATGCACTGGGACAACGTGTTCAGTACGCGGGCGAAAATACGGCCTCGGGGCAGCGCAGCGGAGGCGCCGCCGGTGGAACGAGCGCCGAGTTGAGTAAAGAGGAGAAGCAGGACGAGACGATCGAAATAGTCGGGATCGTGCCTGTAACCCGCCACGACCTTTTTGCCAACGAAGAGCCGGACGGCTCGATTTACCTGCCGTTTGCGCGTGGATTTCAAAGTGACGTTTCCTTTTTTGTCCGATTCCGTTCGCTCGCCCACGCAAGCGAAGCCAGCACGGCCGATTTACTGCGACGCACGGTGCGCGACGTCGATCCCGCAATCCCGATTATTTCGTTGCAAACATTTGCCCAGTATCTTGATTCGAACCTGGACCTTTGGCTTGTTCGCGCCGGCGCCGGGTTGTTCTCCATCTTTGGGGGACTAGCGCTTGGTCTGGCCGTCGTTGGTCTCTACGGAGTCAAAGCGTATTCAGTGGCGCGACGCACACGCGAGATCGGGATTCGCATGGCGCTTGGCGCGGGGCCGTCCGCGATCTTGCTATTGATCATGGGGGAAGGTGCGATCATGCTTCTTAGCGGTATTGCGCTTGGTTTTGTCCTTGCCGCCGCGACTGGAAAAATACTCAGCGGGATCTTGTACGAGGTTGGCGCGCTCGATCCAATCGCCTTTACCGCCGCGCCGTTGTTGCTTGCCATCGCCGCCCTCGTGGCGACCTGGCTGCCGGCACGTCGCGCGGCCGCGCTAAATCCCGTCGAAGCGCTCCGGTACGAATAGATCGACAATGCAAACGCTTCTCCAAGACCTTCGCTTCGGGTTCCGAATACTTCGGCGCAGCCCGGGATTTTCCATCCTAGCTATTCTCTGTCTCACCCTCGGCATCGGCACCAACGCCGCCGCCTTAAGTTGGATCGAAGGGATTCTCATCCGCCCCTATCCTCTCGTCGCGCACCAGGATCGAATGTTCGCGCTCAACTGCACGACCCGGGGCGCTGAGGGTTTCACTGGACTTTCTTATCCCGACTTCCTCGATCTCAAAAAAAACTCGACCCTGTTCGAGTCGTTCATCATCGATAAAATCACTGGCACAACGCTGAGCAATGGCGACCGCGCCGAGCGTGCGGTCGGAGGAATGGTGTCCGCGAATTATTTCGAGGCGCTCGGCGTGCGGCCGATTCTGGGCCGCGGATTCAGGCCGGAAGAAGGAACCGGACGCAACGCGCATCCGGTCACAGTCATAAGTTACATGACGTGGAAGAATCGTTACAAAGCTAATCCTGACATCATTGGCAAGACGCAGTACATGAATGGCGTTCAGCACACCATCATCGGCGTCGCCCCGGAAAGATTCCACGGCACGTTCATCGGCTACTCATTCAACTTCTGGGTGCCGACATCGATGCAGGAGACGTTCGATAACACCGGCTACAAACTCGAAGATCGGGCCGCGCGCTGGATTGAAGGTTATGCTTTTCTCAAACCCGGAGTCACGCAGCAGCAGGCGCAGGCGGAACTTTCTGCGATCGCCCAACGGTTGGAGAACGATTATCCGCAAACGGATCGCGGCCGCGAGGTTGGGCT
>DASXOI010000040.1:0-11989 GCA_036494375.1 Candidatus Udaeobacter sp. | reverse complement strand
CTCATCGCGAAAATCGCAAGCGAAATTAACAAGCCGAACGGCCAGTGCGAAGTGAAACCGGAACGAGTCGCGGATTTCATGAAAGACTTGCCCGTGCGAAAAATTTGGGGGATCGGCGAAAAAAGCGAACGAAAACTCGAAGAACTCGGCGCTAAAACCTGTGGCGAACTCCAGCGATTCTCCCGACCTGAGCTCGTTAATGTATTCGGAAAATTCGGGCTCGAGCTGTACGACCTCTGCCGCGGCATCGATGATCGATCAGTGGAACCTGATCGTCCGCGCAAATCGCTGAGCACTGAGGAAACGTTCACTGCCGACCTCGCCACGCTCGACCAATGCGAAGAGAAACTCGAAGAACTCTTCCAGGACATGATGGCTGATCTGGCGCAAAAAGAATCAACGCGCGAGATCACAAAAATTTTCGTGAAACTGAAGTTCAACGATTTCACGCGCACTACAGCTGAGCGCGCGGGGCTTGCGCCAACGTTGCAGGGTTTCCGCTCACTTCTAGCCGAAGCATTCGGGCGAACTGGTAAACCCGTGCGGCTGATCGGCGTCGGCGTTCGTTTCGCCGAGACCGTACAAGAAGACGCGCAAATGGATCTATGGTAGGGCTCGACCGCCGGGCGCGCCGCACAACTCCGGTCGTCCGTGATTCAGATTCCGACAAAATTCCGGGCTTTCCCGCCAGCTTGACACTTGCGAATCACTGCATCAGCGTATCAACACCGTGAGAACGACCGTAACCTTGGATGACGAAGCATACGAAGCTGCCGTCACTCTTGCCAAGACGTCAGGCAAACGTTTGGGTGAGGTGATTTCCGATCTGATTCGGCGCGCCGTACAAAAACCGCAAATGCCTGCGCCCGGAAGAGGCAAACGTTTCCCCGTATTTGACGTTGCCCCCAGCGCTCCAATGATCTCACTGAAGGCCATTCGCCGAGCTTGGGAAGAGGAATGAAGTTATTCCTGTTGGATGTAAACGTCTTAATCGCGCTCGCCTGGCCAAATCATCCATTTCATCAACGCGCTGTGGCCCGACTCACGCGACGTGAACGGCGCCGGTGGGGAACGTGTTTACTGACTCAAGCTGCTTTCGTCCGGCTTTCCAGCAATCCCGCCGTGATCCCTGACGCGAAATCTCCAAGCGAAGCCGGCAACATGCTCAGCCGACTGGTCGATGATCCAAGTCATCTATTTTTGGAAGCCAAAACGAGGCGGCTTGAACAATTGCAAGAACTGCTGCAGCGGTGTCACGGAACCAACCAGGTGAATGATGCGTTCTTGATTTGGCTGGCTGCCTCTCACCGAGCAAGTCTTTTGACGTTCGATTCACCGTTGCGTCACCTCGCTTCGAAGCCCGAACTCGTTGAAGTGATCGCCTGAAAAGAGGTCGTCGCCTTCTCGAATTCTCGCTTGGCCATCAGCCGCACGTTACTTTCTTGTATCACGAGATGACTTCGGCACAGGAAAGAAAAATCAGACAGACAGGTTGCGATGCGCGCTTTGATAACCTGACGCGTCAACTTTATTCGACGGACGCATCGATTTACCAGATACGCCCGGTTGGTGCGGCGTTTCCGAAAACCGCAGAGCAGGCGAGCCTTGTCATTCATGCAACAGCGGATGCGGGTCTTTCCATCACGCCTCGCGGCGCCGGCACGAGCCTGGTCGGCAACGCGATTGGCGATGGATTAATCGTCGACTTCTCGCGTTACAACCGGCAGATCACCGATCTCGACCTTGAAAAACGCAGCGTCCGCGTCGGGGCAGGAGTTGTGCTGGATCAACTCAACGATTTTCTAAAGCCGCACGGCTTTTGTTTCGGACCGGACGTAGCGACCAGTTCGCGTGCCACGCTCGGCGGAATGATTGCAAATAATTCCTCCGGCGCACGTTGTCCGATTTACGGGACAACAGCCGATCACGTGATTTCATTGGAAATCGTCATGGCCGACGGCCGCATCGTTCCTCTAGGGGAAGCTGACAGCTTCCCCCACAGTCGCGCGGCCTCGCTCGAAGCCGAACGGCAACAAATCTTCAAAATCGTTGCCGCGGCGAGCACAGAAATGGCCGAGCGCTGGCCGCCGGGTTTGATCAAACGCTGGCCCGGCTACGGCATCGAACGATTCCTGCGTCTGCCAAATGATCTGACCCACATTCTGGCCGGGAGCGAAGGAACGCTGGCCGCTATCTTCTCCGCTGAGCTGAAGATTTCTCCTCTCCCGCAACAGAAAGGTTTGGGTCTGATCTTTTTCGCATCGGTAGCGGAAGCAATGCAGGCGACGGTTGAGCTTCTCGACCTCAGGCCTGCCGCTATCGAACACATCGATCGGCCGTTGCTCGATGGAACAAAAGGTCAACTGCATTTTCAGGCCGCGCGCGATCTACTCGAATTAGAATCGAAGCCGTCCGAATCGATTTTGATCGTCGAATTCTATGGCGATACAAGGAACGACGGCTTGGGCAGCCGTCGAAACATAACGGCTGGGAAGCCGTCATTCCTTGGATCTTCCGTCGCCGAAAAATTGGCTATCCTGCAATCCAAAAAAATCGGGCTGCGCACAAAGATTCTCATCGACCCGGTGCAAATGAACATGGTCTGGTCTGTACGCAAATCTGGTTTGTCGCTTTTGACGGGATGCATCGGACCAGCGAAGCCGGTCGCGTTCATCGAAGATGCCGCTGTTCGTCCCGCGCAATTGCCCGAATACGTGCGCGGTTTGCAATCGATTATGAAACCGCTCGGGCTGACCGCGAGCTATTACGGGCATGCCGCCAGCGGACTTTTGCACGTCCGACCGGTGCTCGATATGCACAGCGCCGCCGATCTGAAAAAATTCCGGCAAGTCGCAGACGAAACTTCCGCGCTGGTGCGTCAGTTTAAAGGTTCGCTGTCCGCCGAGCACGGTGTAGGCATCGCCCGTACCGAATACATGCGCGACCAACTTGGCAATCGGTTGCTGGAGGTGATGCGCGAAATCAAACGCGCGTTCGATCCCAAAAATGTTTTCAACCCTGGAAAAATTTTCGAGGTAAGGATCCCGCAGTTGCGGGAGGCCACCCATCACAAAATCGACAATCATCTGCGCGAGAATTTTACTCGTCCGCTCGAGCTTCCATTTCAGCCAGTGCTCGCGTTTGCATTCAAAGACCGATCGTTCACAGGCAACCTCGAGCAATGCAACGGCTGCGGCGGCTGCCTTAAACAGAGCGGCATCATGTGCCCGACATTCATCGCAACGCATGATGAAGTGATGTCGACACGCGGCCGCGCCAACATCATTCGGGCAGCACTGGAACTGCAGCTCACAAGGAACGACCCCGAAAGCTTTCGGGGTCGAAACATGACGGCTGGAAAGCCGTCACTCCTTGGCGACCCGCTGAAATCCACCGAACTCGACGCTGCGCTCAGCAACTGCCTCTCCTGCAAAGGGTGCACGCCGGAATGCCCGTCGAACGTGAACCTGGCACTGCTTAAGGCGCAAATGCTTCACGCACGCTGGCGCCGCGATGGCCTCCCGCTACGCGAACGTATTCTGAGCAACGTCGATTTGTTAGGCAAACTCGGCTGTCTCATGCCGAGACTAACGAATCGGCTTGTCGGTTTCAAGGCTGCACGCATCGCGATGGAGAAAACGATCGGAATCTCCGCACGACGCTCCTTACCGCATTATGCAACCGAGCGCTTCGACAAATGGTTTAGCAGAAGGGTAGACGCGACGCCTCGTCGCGTTTTTGAAAAGCAAAGCGGCGAGGCGCCGCTTCTACAGAAAAAACGCGGCGAAGTCATCCTTTGGGACGACACCTTTGTGCGTTATCACGAACCGCACGTCGGCATTGCAGCGGTGAAAGTGCTTGAAGCGCTCGGCTTCGAAGTGTCACTCGTAAAAAATCGCCGCTGCTGCGGTCGCCCTGCATTCAGCCAGGGAAACATCGATGCTGCGGCAAAGCTCGCAAAACACAACATCGCTCTTCTAAATGCTTCCACCTCTCACGCCTCACCTCTCACCTCTCACGAATCGGCACCGCCGATTCTCTTCCTCGAACCCTCCTGCTGGTCGATGTTTGTCGAAGACTACCGCGAATTGAAAATCGAAAACGCGGAAAATATTGCGAGACGTTGTTTCCTATTCGAGAAATTCCTGGCCGATTTACTGGCGAAAGAACCAGCGGCACTTCGGTTTAAGGCGCGCACAGCGAACGTGCTCATCCACCCGCATTGCCATGCCAAATCGATTCTCAATCCGGCCTTCATGGCCACGCTGGCCGAACGTTTGCCTGGAAGAAAAGCCATCGTATTAGACACAGCGTGCTGCGGGATGGCAGGCGCATTCGGCGCACTCGCAGAAAAATACGATCTATCACTCCAAGTCGCGCAACGCTTGCTCGAGCAAATCGACAATCAATCCCGAACACTTTCGGGGTCAGCTGCCAACACAGAAATAGTCGCGTCAGGCACCAGTTGTCGCCATCAAATTACCGACCTAACGAATCTCCGGCCAAAACACATCGCCCAGCTTCTGGCAGAAGCGTTGTAGCGAAAGTTGACCGCTAGGGTTTTGGTGGCGCCGCGGGTTTCGCAACTTCGCCGGGTTTCGGCGGTGCGCCGCCGGCCGCCGCTGGACCACCAGGAAGGTCTTCGTCAGGGGCCGCGAGGATATCGTGCTCGACGAAAGATTCGGGATGACTAGCCAGTTCTTTCCGTAATGCGGCGATTTGATCGGCGGTCACCGGACTGGCGTTGTTGCCCCATTCGCTTCGTTCGTATGTCATGACGTCGGCAATCTTTTGGTCAGTCAATGTTTTGTCCCACGGTTGCATCACCGCGGTGCCGTACTGTTGACCTTTAACCGTGACCGGACCTTGCAAGCCTTTTAGCACGATCATTCCCATTCGTCGCGAGCCACCGTTCGTGAACTCTGAACCTGCAAGCGGCGGATATTGGCCCGCTACGCCAAGACCGTTAGCCTGGTGGCAGGTCTGACAATTGGCCGCAAAAATCTTTTTGCCTCGGTCGTGCGGTGAAAGCTCAGCTTGTTCGCCGCCGCCGGGTCCGCCGGCCACGGCTTTCTTCGGCGCGGGCGGCGAACCCATAGGATCGAGTCCGCCGCTGATGAAATTTCCCGAATAACGGCCGAGGTACGCGCCTCCAAAGAAAATCGCCAGTCCGTAAATCGCGATCAGCCAGATTGACAACGGCTCGGCGCCTACTCGCGGTTCGCGTTTCTCGCGCTGCACAGCTGCATGCACCTGTTGCACGTCGGCCTGTTCGCCGTAATCCATCCCCTGCCCTGTCCGCGGCGGCGTTTTCGGTTCGTCGTGCATTGCGTTATTTCTTGGCGGCAGCAGGCGATCCTCCGGCTGCCGGAGCGGGTGCAGCACCTTGGGCGGCTGGCGACGGAACTCCGCCAGTTGCAGGTACGCCTCCCACTGATCTTACGTCTTTCAACGGATGAGATTGATTAAGCCCCATCAAATAAGCCACAACACATTTTGCATCGTACGTGGGAACAATCTCCCAGCCTTCCGGCGGCGCATCGGAAGGCGAAAGTTGCAACGCTTCTGCAGAACGCTCTCCGGCAATGCGTCGTTTTTCGTAGAGGAAACGATACGCTGGCATGTTTGAATCGGGATTGATGCTGCGCGGCGCGTAAAGATGCACATGATGCCACGCGGCAGAATACATCGGCGGCAGACCGGCTGTCTGGATTGGCCATGGCGCGCCGGGAGTTTGTGCGCTCGGTGCTACAGGGCTGCTTCCTCCGGGAGTCGTGTTCGCCATTTGTCCGGGAGATGGGGAAGCAACGCCGGTGCGCTGTCCCGGCGGCGGTGATGCATTCGGCGAAGCGGCGCTGACAGGTGAAGTCGCGGGCGACGCTGCGGATGCTGTTGCCGGCGAACTCGCAGGCGCAGCTGCTTGTGTGGACGGCGAGCTGGAGACCGCCGCTCCTTGAGCCGAAGGACCGGTCCCTCCGGCAGGCGCCGGAGATTCCTCGGGCGCCGGTGCACGTGCGCCAATGTTTGCGAGGTCCTGGCCCATTCGCATTTTTCCAAGCAACACCGGACGATTAAAAATGTAATCTCGCGGCGCGCTGCGGCGATTGCCCCATTTCCGCTCGATATCGTCGGCGATGTAATCGGCACGGACTTGTTGAGTATGGCAATAGACGCAGCCGTTTGCTGCGTAAACGTGCTCGCCCCGTACGAACATTCCCGATTGCGGACGCGGATAAATATCCGTCCCCTCTTCGTCGGACTCAGGATTGAGATGTCCGATTTGCCACGTCGGAATGACCGTTAGGCCGATCCACGAAAAGGCAAACGTGCCGAAGATTCCCAGGAAGAGAGGAGTGAGTCCTTTCATCAATGGCCTCCGGATGTCTCGGCTTCAACCGGATTAAGAAATGTGGGGACCGTCGATGTGCGGCCCAATCCCAAAAGCATCAGACCGAAGTGATACGCGAAAATAAAATGCGACACGGTCAGCAAAATGCCGGCAAGGCTGCGTCCGCGAAGATATGGCAACACTGTTTCAATGCTTTCGCTGAACGGCAGTGCCGGGTTTTCCAAGTTCGCGCCTTGGAGAAAGCCGCCGGCAAGCAGCATGAGCGTCATCAGTCCGATGCCGTAAGCCGATGCCCAAAAATGTAGTTTAATCAATGATCCATAACGCCATTCGCGGCCAACCAGTCGAGGCACGATGTAGTACATCGAACCGAAAATCGTCATCGTGAAAAACGCATACAGGCCAAGATGCGTATACGCGATGCTCACCTGGCTGAAATTCACATAGCTGGCAACAGACCGGAACGAGATCAACACGCCGATGACACTAAAGACCGTGTAAGACATGGCGCCAAAGACGGTAAAGCGCAGAGTCGGGCTATAGCGCAGCAGCGGGAAATATCCCTGCATGGTCAAATGATGATTCAGCCCCACCGTGGCGACAGGAATCATCGTCAAAATTGTCGCGGCGATGCTCGCCGTGACCATCCACGCCGGGAACGGACCGTCGATCAATCGCGTCATTCCGGTCCAGCTCGAAAAAAGCGCATACGTCCAAAAGCCGATGGTCGCCAGGTGATAACTGTAAACCGGACGGCCGATCACCTTCGGAATCATGTAATACGCCGTGCCGAGAGCGATGGCGCCTAACCAGAGAAACAGCAGATTATTGGCGTACCACCAAGTCACTGCCGATTGCAAAACGCCCTGCACCGGGACAACAAAAAGCATTAACTGTCCTGCCGCATAGAGCCACGGGAACCAAAGGAACGCGCCAAGCAGATACCATTGCGTGATGTAAATTTGGTCGCCGCGCCGATACCGAAACATGAGCACCGCCCATGAAGCCATGAGCGTGTAAGCGACAAACAGAATAGCTGCCACGTAACGCGGAAACTCGAGCCATTGAAAACCGGTGCTGTCACCGAGCAGGATCGCGCCTACACCTATCAACACGCCCACATTCCAGAAAACAGCGCCGGCAGCGATCAACAATGGAAATCGCAACGTCGACCGGCACAATCTTGCCATCAACCAAACGGCCGGGCCCATCCCGGCCATTGAGGCCCACCCGTATACCATCACGTTCATGTGAGCCGGGCGGAGTCGTCCCCATGTAAAAAAACTGATGTCGCCGAACAGATCGGGTGAGTGCAGCTTGAACGACACGACCATCGCCAAAACGGTGCCCACGATCAGCCATGCGATCGCTGAGGTATAAAACATCAAGACAGGCACGCGCGTCGATGCGTCGATATATGCGCGCTCCAACTGCTCCGTGTCGCCGGCAGCAGCGGAGACCGCCGGATCTTTCAGTGGGATTTCAGTAGTGTTCATTCAGCTTGCGCGGTCAAAAAGTGCAGGTTCATGGGGTCGTGGCTGGTGTGGGAGAAGCCGCCGCCGGTGGTGATGCTTGAGTTGCTGCAGAAGGCGACACTGCGCCTGAAGACGGCGGACTGGAGTCCGCCGCTCCTTGTAGGGCAGTGGGTGCAGCGGGTGACGCTGCGGCGGGAGATCCCGCGGCGGCACTGGGTTGAGCCGGTTGCGCTGCGCCAGAAGACGGCGGGCTGGACACCGCCGCTCCTTGAGGCGAAGCAGCAGGTGCGGTCGCTGCTCCGGCGGGTGCTGTTTGCGCTGCGGGAGTAGCGATCGGACCGGCGGGCGCGGGCTTCTTTTGCGACAGGTCTGTGACTGTAAGTTCCATCGCGCGATCGATCGGGATTCGGGCAACGCCTTTGTTCTTATCGACCCACGCGTATGTCGTGAGGTCCTTTTGGGTTTCTTCGCGCAACGCCTTCAATTTTTCCATCCGCTTTTTCGCGCGCGCTTCTTCGTAATCACTTGTGCGCGGCGACGGCCCGATCACCGCGAGCACGATGATAACGAATAAAACGAAGAGACACACGATACCGAGCCACGTGGACAATGGCGCGCGCGAGTAGGCAATGCTCTGAGCTGATTGGGTCTCGGCCATTTCAATTGACGGTGGTTAGAGATTCAATCAGACGCGGATCCCGCACAGGAAACAGCGAAGTCCTGGGCACCACTCGCAAATAAACAAAACTGAGCGTGGCGCCGATCGCGATCAGGCAAATAAAATCCCAGATGCTCACGTGCACGCCTGTCCCATGTAACGCAGGTAAAACGATCAGATACATGTCCAGCATTTGCATAAGGAGCATCCAGCCGGCAAGGATGCTAAGCTGATGCGGATTTTTCTTAATCGATTGCAGTAGCAAAATCCCGAACGGTACAAAGAACCGGCCGATCACCAGAATCATGCTGAGCGCCCACCACGATTGCGTATTTCGTATCAGGAAAAACTGGGTCTCCTCCGGGATATTTGCATACCAGATCAGCATGTACTGACCAAAACCGATGTAGGCCCAGAAGACGCAGAAAGCGAGCATCCACTTCCCCATGATGTAGTAGTGCTCGAGTGTAACCACGCCATTGAGGTAACCGGCTTGTCGCAAAGCGGTAATCACGAGCACGAGCAAGGCCATTGAGGCGCCCGCTGTTCCGGCAAAGATGTACACCCCGAACATGGTTGAATACCAGTGGTAGTTGAGGCTCATCACCCAATCGAATGCGCCGAATGTGAGACAAAGCGCGAACAGCGGCAGACTGATGAACGACAACCGGCGCATCCAAATCGTGAACAGCGGATTTCCATCCTTGTCCTGGCGCGCCGAAAATCGCCGCAACAACAGAGACGCAACGATCCAGAAACCAAAGAAGATAATCGCGCGAATGACGAACCAATGAAAATTGAGATATGCGCGCTTGGAATCCAGATTCGCCTCATGGCCCGGCGGGATGTCCATCCATGAGTAAAGATGGTGGCGCAGCACCAGAATCGGAATAAAAAGGACTGCCAGCGCGCCTAACAACACGGCAATGTTTTCCAATTGACGTCTCACAACCACGGACCAGTTGGCGTCTGTAGCGTGGTGAACGATCGTCCAGAAAAAACAGCCGGCGCAGAGCGTAAAGAAGAACACAAACGCAAACAGCCAGGAGTAACTGAATTGATGCGGATTCACGAACGCGCCGATGAGACAAAGCACCAAGCTCACAATGGCAATCAAACCGAGGAGAGTTGAAAGCCCTGTAAATCGACGGCTGTCGAAATATTCGCCTTCCGGCATCGGTGGCGTATGTAAACGCTCGCTCATTTTGCCGGAGTCGTTGTAGTCGGCGGCGGTGACGCCGGTTTGTCCATTTCTGCGCGGTGATCTTCGGGAACATCGGCAATCGTCGCATGCTGGCCGCGTTGCAACGCGCGCAGATAAGCAATAATAGCCCAGCGATCCGCGACGACGATATTCGGCCCGTAAGGCATCATCGTGTTTTTTCCGTTTGTAATGGTATGGAAAATTTCGCCGTCAGACATTTTGCGAAGGCGATCGTCCTGAAGCGAAATCACGGTCGCGAGCCCGTATTGCTTCGTGATCCCATTGCCGGCAGCCGAAGCGCCGTGGCACATTGCGCACGTAATGTTGAATCGCTGCTGCCCACGCTCCATCAACTCGCGTGTTACTGGCAACGGAATCCCGGTTCCCCATTGGTCGCCCATTTTTCCGGTGTTGAAGTAATCCGTTCCGGCGCTGAAGGCGATCCGCATGTGAGCTTCTTCTGGCGCGTCTCCTCCTGCCGTGCCGGGCGGCGAGCTCTCGGTCTTTGGTTTCGGCATTTCGTAGCCGACGGGGACCGTGCCAGCGACTGGCAAACGCAGACCGCGTCCATCAGCAAAAAAATCGAGAGGCGCCTGTGCGCGCACTTTGGGTTGTCGCACCATGTCGGGGAAAATTTCAAATGGCGGTTGCGTACCTTTTTGCCCGCGAAATCCAAGCACGGCCAGTGTCGCGATCGTGCACAGGATAAAAATAACGAAGAATGCGCGGAGCATATTTAGTCCTCGTGCACGATCGTGATATGCTCGCCGCCGGTTTGCTCCAGCAGTTCGCACACGCCGTTTTCCGTAAACCGCGGGTCGCGAGCTTCGATCGCCAGGAAAAATCCGTCATTGCTCACGCGGCTGAAGCGTTCCCAGTTAAACATCGGATGATTCCAGCGCGGCAAACGATTCATGATTTGCCATGCAAAAAATGCTGAAAATGCGGCGAAGAGCACCGTCAGCTCGAACATGATTGGGAAAAACGCGGGAACAGTGAAAAAATTTGTGGGCTTACCGTGGACATCGAGCGGGTACAGAATTGATGATGGGCCAAATTCGACGAGCACCGCGGTAAGGAATCCTGAAATTCCGCCAAACAGAACCCAGCCGCTCAGCCACGATTTGCCAAGCCCCATCGCTTGGTCCATTCCGTGAATCGGAAATGGCGAATACACGTCCCATCGCCGGAAACCAGCATCGCGCACGCGCTTTGCGGCTTCATAAAGCGCCGTGGCGCTCGGATACTCCGCGGCCATGGCATAAACTTTGTGGCCGTACGGGGTCTTTACCATCGCGTGCGCTCCTTTCCATGTAGCCACCGGCCTATGGCCGGTCGTGGCAAAAGGCGCACAACTGCACGAGGACGGCCCACAAGGCCGTGGCTACAGAAAACGTCCCAGATCATGGTGTGCGCTTCTTTCCGCCCGGAGGGATTGATTCAATTTCTGGCAGCTCGCCATAATGCGGGTCCGCCTCAGGTGTGGCCGTCTTCACTTCCGACATTGCGATCATGGGAAGGAAACGGATGAATAGAAGGAACAGCGAAGTGAAAATTCCGATCGTGCCGATGTACGTCCAGATATCGACCCAGGTAGGGTGATAAACTCTCCATGAAGATGGCAGAAAATCGCGGATCAAACCGCCTGCGATAATAATGAAGCGCTCGAACCACATGCCGGCGTTAACGCACATGCAGACAAAGAAAACGACTAGCACGTTATGCCGGCACCAGCGGAACCAAAACAGTTGCGGCGAAAGCACGTTGCAAAACAGCATCCCGAACCACCAGTACCACCAGTAGGGACCGAAAATCCGGTTCCAAAATGCGAACCGCTCGTCGTGATTGCCACTGTACCAAGCGATAAAAAATTCCATCGCGTAGGCGTAACCGACGAAGGAGCCGGTCAACAAAATAATCTTTGCCATCTTATCGATGTGCTGCGGCGTGATCACGTCCTGCAACTTGAAAATCGCGCGCGCAGGTAAGAGCAGCGTCAGCACCATCGCAAAGCCGCCGAAGATTGCGCCTGCCACGAAGTAAGGCGGAAAAATAGTCGTGTGCCACGTCGGTATAACCGTCGAGGCGAAGTCGAATGATACGACGCTGTGCACGGAGAGAACCAGCGGCGTTGATAGACCGGCCAACAGCAGATACGCCATTTCGTAATGGCGCCAGTGCCGATTCGAGCCGCGCCATCCAAGAGCGAAAATTCCAAATAGAAATTTCCTGATCCGCGTGGTCGCGCGATCGCGTAAGGTCGCCAAGTCGGGAACCAAACCAGTGTACCAGAACAAAACCGA
>DASXOI010000039.1:0-17745 GCA_036494375.1 Candidatus Udaeobacter sp. | reverse complement strand
GATGCCATGATTCCGTCACCGGTATGCTTTACCTCGCGTCCGCCTAACGTGGATAATGCATCTCGCACGATCGTGTCGTGCACGCCCAGGATTGCAAGTGCGGCTTGGTCACCGAGCGATTGCGTCAACGTTGTTGAATTCACGACGTCGGTGAACAAAACGGTGCGGATTCCCGGATCTCGTTCATTCGGTCCGCCACCAGGGAGAAGGACCGCTCCAGCCGGATTTGTTTCTGTTCCCCCGAGGAACACTTCTGCTACGTCGGGAGCCACCTCGATAATTTTCTCGGCCATCATCCCGTGAGCTTCGCGATGCACACACTCTGCTGCCTCTGCGTTTGGCGCATGTGCGAGGCAGAAAACTTTGCTGCCAGTGTCATTGACCCAGTACTTGTGATATTCGACGCCGTATTTCCGCTGGATTTCCATATCCTTGGCGTGAGCCTTAGCGACGTCTTCCGGAGTTGTTCCCTCCGGAAGATTGTGAATGTCCATGTATAACGGCATAGGCGCTGATTTTAGCGCGATGTAACGCGATGCGAAAGTCAGTGTTTAGCGCCGAAGGCGCATCATTCAATGGTCACCCGGAACAACGCCCTGGGACTGCCGGATTCCGTAAATGCCAGCGCAGAAAGTGCGCTTCACCCGCAGATACGTCGACTGCCAGATGAATCGCGCTTTCAGCGCTCGTGACTTGGAGGCAACAAACTCCCTGGGCGAAGCCGCAGGCTTTAATGACATAGCGCCGTCGGCGCTAAATAACGCGGTGTGAAACGTCGATCTTCGCTGGATGATTGAGCGTCTGATAAACAACGCAATAGCGTTCTGTCAGACGCAGTAGTGTCGCGATCTGCTCTTCGGTCGCATCAGTGTCCAAATCGACGTTCAATCGAATTTGCTTAAATCCGACGGGGACATCTTTGGACACGCCGAGTGTGCCGCGAAAATCCAGATCGCCTTCGGCGCGAATTGCCGCGTCACGCAATGGAATGCCAAGAGCAGTAGCGACTGCGCTCAACGTGACGCCTGCGCAGCCGACCAGCGCTTCTAGCAACATGTCGGCGGAACACGCGCTCTGGCCATCGCCACCGGTCGCCGGATGAAGACCGGCTGCAACGCGCGCTTTTCCGGTTTCGATTTTGCACGTCACATTTTCGCCGACACGTCCCTCTGCGTGCAGTGTGACCAATGCCGTCTCAGGACGTTCGCGATACTGCGCTTTCAGTGGCGCTTGCAATAATTTTAGCTCTTCAGCGTTCATCAGCTGTTCTCCGAGTAGGGATTGAAAATTTGAAGCTGTTCTTATTAACACCGGGCTTTAGCCCGGTGCAATCGACTCAACAAAGAACAAACCGTTTCAAGGGTTTGCATGTAAGGAAAAGCCGTTAAAACGGCTTTTTGCTGCATTGCTTGTGACACCCGGCCAAAGCCGTGTGTTAATGAGAGAAGCGGTCAGATGATCTATTTGCCGCGTCTCAGCGATCCCCGAAATCATCCGACACAGAGGTCCCTCCCACATTGCCACATTCACCGCTGCAACTTAGCTGGGCTTAATGTTTTGGTTCACGCGGAAGAAATTGTCCGGATCGTATTTCTTTTTGATCGCGACCAATCGTTCGTAATTGCCGCCGTAGGTTTTCTTCACGCGTTCCTCTCCTTCATCGCCCATCAGGAAGTTTACGTACGCGCCCCCAGCAGAATACGGATGCACTGCATCGTAAAAATTTTTCGTCCACGAAATAATTTTCTCCTTGTTCGCTGGATCAGGATCCACGCCGACAATCACCTGCGCCCACATCGCATCGCGATAATTCCAAGCCGTATCATTTTTGCCGACCCGTGCTGCGGCGCCATTGATCGGATACATATGCATGGTGGAATGCATCGTTGGCAGCGCTTCGCCGAAGCGAATGTACTGTGCGATTGCGTCATCGTTAATCTCGTTGACGAAATCGGCGCGCCAGTACCATTGCAGACCCGGCGGATAAAGGGCGTCGAACATGCTTTGCAAGGCCGGGTGTGGCAGCGGACCTACAAAATCGAGCGCAGGCTTTTTGAATGCCCGGATTGGTTCGAACGTTTTTTCCGCTTTGTCCAGGGGCCCGGCGTACGTCCAGACTACACCGCACATTTTCTTCATGTGGAGGTGTTCGGGAAACGGCGGAGCCGGCGGCACAGTAAGAAGAGCGAAAAAGCCATTGAGATCATCCGGCGCCGAGGGGATCAGATCACGATACCATTTCATTACGTCACCTGTTTCGCTCAGCTCGTAGAGCATCGGGCCGGCATACAGCGTGTCGATCGGATGCAATTTGAACGTGAACGAGGTGACGACGCCAAAATTGCCGCCTCCGCCGCGAAGCGCCCAGAACAAATCAGGATTTTCGTCGGCACTGGCTTTCACAAATTTGCCGTTCGCCAGGACAACGTCGGCTGAGAGCAAATTATCAATGCTCAACCCGCATTTGCGGGTGAGGTGACCGACTCCGCCGCCCAAAGTCAATCCGCCGACGCCAGTTGTGGAAATGATTCCGCTCGGCGTCGCGAGTCCGAACGCATGCGTGGCATGATCAACGTCGCCCCAGACGCATCCGCCGCCAGCTGTGAGGGTGCGAGCCGCCGGATCGACTCGGGTGTATTTGATCGGCGCGAGATCGATGACCAAACCGTCATCGCAAATTCCCAAGCCCCCCGCATTGTGACCGCCGCCGCGGATTGACACGAGGAGATTGTTGTCGCGCCCGAAATTCACGCACTGGATGACGTCTGCAACATCAGCGCACCGCGCGATCAACCGCGGCTTTTTGTGGATCATCGCGTTGTAGACATTCCGCGCTTCATCGTAATCTGCGTCACCCGGCTGGATGAGTCTGCCTCTGAGGCTTTGTTTTAGTTCGGTGATGGAATCTTCGTTGAGCATGGGACGAGAATTTTGGACACAGTTACCCCGTGTTACCGAACGATCAAGGAACGACGGCTTCCCAGCCGTCGATTTAGATTTCGGCGGCTGCCCAAGCCGCCGCTCCGTGGGCTGAACGATCAAGGAACGACGGCTTCCCAGCCGTCGATTTAGATTTCAGCGGCTGCCCAAGCCGCCACTCCTTGGGCTGCATCGGCACGGTTTTTCCAATTGAAACCGAGATTCATTTACGGTTAGCCTTGCGGTAGAGGCCATCCTCCAATGTCTCACCTGTACAGATCCTGGACTCGTCGCGATTTTTTGAGACTCGCCGGTCGCGCGGGATTGCTCAGTGCTGTTCCGACGCTCGCGAGTGCTGCTGCCGCGCTTGAGCCGGACACAGTCTGCATCTCGATCCTGCACACGACGGATTTGCACGGCCATATTTTGCCGACATCTGATTACGACGGAACTGCTGATCGCGGCGGTCTGGCGCGTTGCGTCACGCAGATTCGCCGATGGCGGCGGCAAAATCCGAACTCGATACTGCTCGATGTAGGCGACGTTTATCAAGGCACCGACGTGAGTCTGCGAAACAAGGGCGACCTGATGATCGATCTTTTCAATCACCTCAGATACGACGCGTGGGTGATTGGGAATCACGAGTTCGATTGGGGAATCGAGCCGTTTACTACTGCGCTACAAAAATCGGCAATGCCGGTGCTGGGCGCGAACACAACGGTAGACGGAAGACCGGCCGGCTCGCCTTCCGATTCGCAACATCCGTTTGCCAAGGTTCAACCATTTCTCCTTAAGGAAATCGAGGGCATCAAGGTCGCAATTATCGGAATTACAACGCCGGGCATGTCGTTCTGGCTTCCGCGGGAGTTTACCGCTGGAATCGATTTTCAACATCCCGTTGAGTCTGTGCGCCGCGCAATTGCGAAGGTGAAGAGTCAAGGCGCGAATGCGATTGTGCTTACAGGTCACATGGGACTGAAGCCCCGCACCGGCGGCGATGACTTTGCGAATACAGTGATGGCGTTAACTTCCGAGTTTCCGGAAGTCGCAGCTTTCATAGCGGGCCACACTCATCAGGCGGTTCCAAGTCGCCTAACGAATCGCGTGCTTTTCACGCAAGCGGACCATTTCGGAATTCACGTTGGCCGCGTTGATCTGTTGTTTGATCGACATTCAAAAAAATTGCTACGTCGTGAAGCGATCTGTGAGCTGATGGATAGCCGTTTCGATCCGGATCCGGTTGTGCTGTCCAGAGCAGAATCGCAGCTTGCAGAATCGGAGTCGTCCCTTGCACAGCCCATCGGCGAGTTGACGGAGACGTTGCACGCTCGCGGCCGGCACGGTCACCCGAGTGAAATCGAGATACTGATCTGCGCTGCGATTACAGAGACATTGGCGGAACGAAGCATTATGGTCGATGCGGTGCTGCATGGCGTGTTCGATGAAAACGCCAAACTTGCCGCAGGCCTAACGACAGTAAACGACATCTGGAATATTATCCCCTACGAAAACCTAATCGTTACCGGCACGCTCTCTGCTGATGAAATAAAAACTGTGATGGAAGAGGTATATGCCAGCCGTGAGCGCCGAAGTTTGGTCGGAATCGCAGTAAGAGTGGAGGGTCGCGGTCTGGATCGCAGGATCACTTCAATAGCGTTTCCAGATGGACGCTCGCTGGAGCGCGATAAGAGATATTTAATCGCGGTGAATAGTTTCGACGCGCGGAGCGGCGGCCATCACTTCATGAAACTGCGAACGTTGCTTGACAGGCCGGAGTCCAATTGTGTTCTCCACCCCGTGCAAACACGCGACGCGGTCATCGACTATTTCCGGCGGCACAAAATTGTGCAAAGGATTGTTGCGAGGCGACCGTTGGATATTGCGGCATGACGGGGACAAGATTCAAACGAATGCATTCGGCGGCAGTTCATGTTTAGCACCGAAGGCGCTACGTCACGTTCAGCCCGGGGCAACGCCCCAGGACTTCGATTCTCCGAGTACCAAGCGCTGAAAGTGCGATTCAATCTCGCAGTTGTTGATCCCGCCGCTCAAATTAACCCGAAGTGAAACGCGCCTTCAGTGCTGATCTGGTGGAAATGTTCATGCATCCTTGGGCGCTGCCCCAGGCTTGAATGGAACGCCGCGCCATTGGCGCTAGATGCATTACCCAATTGCTTCTAGGGGGACGTTTACCACAGCGAATTCGTCTGGTGTTGGAGTGGAAGCGTACGTGCCCCGGCTACAGTTCGCCCTTGCAAAAAGAGCCGCTTTCGCTTGCCTATTTCGCCATGCGACTTCGGATTTTTTTCTTTGCTGGTTTATTGCTAGGTGCTGAGCTTGCGTTGGCGCAGACGCCAAAACCTGGATCACCATCACCGTCACCTCAGTCGAAGCTGCCAGAAGTTCGGCCAGCGTTGATAGGGACCGCGCCAAATTCGCTGATCAATACAATCGACAGCGCCGACCTGCTCAAAAAGGGTCAAAAGGAAGCTGCCGTAATGTTTTCCTGCCTCGTCGCGCCGACTGGCGAGATCGTTCGTAGTGGCGCCTATCGCGGTACAGTCGGATCTGAGCTGCTGGAACAGGAATTACTTAAACGTTTGGCCACCGCCAAGTTCGTCCCAGCGGTTCATAATCATCAGCCCGTCATCGCCATCTTTTATGGAACAGTGAAATTCGCAGTGGTGAACGCGAAACCGCGGCTGCGCATCTTTGCCAATCAGCAACTGAACGAAGTGGACAAGGAAACTGATTACATCGATCCTCAACCCTACGTCGGCCAGGATTCGAAATTTACCGGTCTACATTACCCGGACACAGGCAGCACGGTGGCGGTCACTGGCGTTGTGGAGCTCGCGCTGAATGTCGACGCGAAAGGAAATCTGAAGAATATCGAGGTTTTATCTGAGGAACCGCCGCTTCTGGGTTTCGGCGATACGGCGCGTAAGGATTTCGATGGCGCGAAGTTCATCCCGGCCTTCCGCAATGGTCAGCCAGTCGAATCCAATGTGAAAATCCCGGTTTACTACAAGCCGTCGGCTTAACTCCGGGACCCGAGCGGAAAGGGTGGGGATCGGTTGATGAACAACATTGTCCGCGCCTCTTTCTTCAAGCGCGACCCGCTGACGTGTGCGCGCGAACTTATCGGTACCGAACTGATCTGGGACGAATGCTCCGGGGTCGTCGTTGAAGTGGAAGCGTATGCGGCAATCGGTGACGAAGCCGCGCACACTTTTACGCGCCCGAGCACGCGCAGCTTTATCGAGCGAAACAAAGCGGGCGCGGCGTACGTCTATTTCAATTACGGCGTTCACTGGATGTTAAACGTGCTGGTGAAAGGCGAAGCGGACGGCTTTGTTTTGATTCGCGCGCTCGAGCCACGAAAAGGAGTTGAACTGATGAAGCGCCGTCGTCGCGTTAACGATCTCCGTCAGCTTTGCTCCGGTCCGGGCAAACTCACACAGGCATTTGCGATTACGGGCCGATATCATGAGATCGATCTCTGCTCGGATCAGCGCCACTGCTTCGTCTCCAACTCACGCGCGACTTCCGATGTCGTGACAGACAAACGCATCGGCATCAGCCGATCTGCGCATCTGCCGTGGCGATTCACGCTGCGCGGTAGCCCCTTCGTAAGCCGGCCGCCAAGGTAGGGGCGATTGACCTCAATCGCCAACTCATGGGACTCTGAAAGGCGGTTCAGGTGAACCGCCGCTATCTCGTTGACTCGTTCGCCGCTTCACCGAAATTCTGCATCGGCAAAACTGTAGGGCGTCCGCCGCGGCGGACCCCGGCGTTTCTCAGAAACGCCCTATAACGAATGAACAAAACCAAACAGCGCGTTCTTCTTGGCATGAGCGGGGGAGTGGACTCCAGCGTCGCCGGATATTTGCTGCGCGAACAGGGCTACGACGTGATCGGTGTGACGATGAAAGTGTGGCCGCAAGACTGCATCTCCCGCGCCGAGGACAAATGCTGCGGACCGCAGGCGGTCGCCGATGCGCGCGGCGTGGCGCATGCACTCGGTGTTCCGCATTACGTTGTTGATGAAGCGGATCAGTTCGAGCGCGTCGTGATTGATTATTTCGCCAGCGAATACCAGGCCGGTCGGACGCCGAACCCGTGCGTAATGTGCAATGAAAAACTCAAGTTCGGCAATCTCTGGAGTAAAGCGGCAGCGCTTGGCTGCGATTACATTGCGACCGGTCATTACGCGATTATCGACGAGGTAGATGCGACGCCCTCGTCGCATGAACGAAAACGCGTCGAGGGTGCCGCGTCTATGTACGCGATCCTTCGCAAAGGAATCGATCCGCGCAAAGATCAGTCCTATTTTCTTTTCAGTTTACGGCAGCCACAGCTTCGGCGCGCGCTCACGCCGCTGGGCAAAATGACGAAACCTCAAATTCGTGAGATCGCCAATTCGTTAGGCCTGAAGGTTGCCGACAAGGTCGATAGCCAGGAAATTTGTTTCGTGCCGGGAAATGATTACAAAGCATTTTTGCGCTCGTACCTCGGCGAAAACGAATTTCATCGCGGCCAGATTTATGATGTGGATGGAAACTTTGTTGCCGAACACGGCGGCATCGAGCTCTTCACGATCGGCCAGCGCAAAGGACTTCCCGGCGGTTCGCTGCGGCCGCGTTACGTTGTCGATTTAGATCCTGAAACAAACCGTGTCATCGTTGGCGACGCCGACGATCTCTTCTGCGATGAGTTCGACATCGATCGTGTGAACTGGCATCCCGCTGCCGGGTTGAACTCATCGCGCACATCCGATGCTGCTTCCGCCTCTCCCCTTCCTGAAGGGGAGAGGACTAAGGTGAGGGGTTTTCGATCGGAGGAACGTGAAACGATTGAACCCTCACCCGACCCTCTCCCTTGGAAAGGGAGAGGCGACGAAAGATCGCTCAATGGTGCTACTGCCCTGCCCTCGTCTTTCAAAGCTACGGTCAAGATCCGCTATAATCATCCAGGAACGGTTGCGACCGTGACGCCTTTGGAAAATAATCGCGCACGAATTCGTTTGCATGAGCCGCAGCGCGCGGTCACTCCGGGTCAAGCCGCGGTCATTTATGATGGCGACGTCGTGCTTGGCGGTGGCTGGATTTGCCGCAAAGAATGTCATCCTGAGTCCCGAAGGCTTTCGGGGTCGAAGGATCCGGCGATGGTAGCATGAGGTATTGTCACGGGGTTCCTCGACTTCGCTCGGAATGACTGTGATCGCCTAACGCATGTCTGAAAAAGTTCTTCTCGCGCTAAGCACCTTTCCGGATCGGGAAACGGCGCGGGACATTTCGAGTGAGCTTGTCACAAAAAAGTTCGCAGCTTGCGCAAATATGTTGCCGGGAGTTGAATCGATTTACCGCTGGAAAGAGCAAATAGAATCAGGAAACGAAACCCTGGTGCTGTTCAAGCTGAACGAGGATAGGCAATCAGAGTTCCAGGAAAAATTGCGCTCATTGCATCCTTACGAAGTTCCGGAAATCATCTTCGTGCCAGTTTCGAGCGGGCTGCCGGAATATTTGCGGTGGGTTACCGAAAACTGCGGTTAGCCGCGCCGACGTCTCTTGCCAACAAGATAAATTGCGACGCCGATCGCATTCGCAATTCCGGTCACGGCAACGATTTTCACGCCGAAACCAAGCGGGCTCGGCACGTCGATAATCGGGTAGATGGTGAAAAAAATGGCGGACATCGCGACGGCAGCACCACAGATCGCCGCAATGCGCAGCCAAATAGGAGCACCCGAACGAATCGCACCCGCGCCAAAAATTGGTATCGCGAACATCGTGAAGTAAACGATTCCGTAGAAAACATTCGCGGCATTATCGACAAGTTGGAATGCTTCCTGGATTCCGGCACCGATCTGACTGGCAATCGCAATCAGAAGTGTGGTCGCGCCGACGAAGATGATGGAATTGACCGGTGTTTTATATCGCGGATGCAAACGCGAAAACCAATTCGGCAGCAGCCGGTCCCAGCCGGCAACCATCGGTAATCGCGAGCTGCCGGTAACGTGAACGCTGGTCGAAGCAATGGTTCGCGTAGTCATTAACACAATTCCGATCGACGCGATGGCGCCGGCAATCGGAAAGGAACTTAGCCCGAGTCGCAACGTTTGCGGCACCGGGCCAATCAGGTCGATCGGATTGTTGCCGACGAACGCGAGCACCGAACTAGTACCAAGAATAAAAACCAACGCGATCACAGGCGAAGCAATGAGAACGGAGCGCCCGATATTACGCGCGGGAGCGCGCGTTTCTCCGGATAGAATTGCTACGTATTCAAATCCGCTGAGTGCGCCGATGGCGAGCTTGCTGAAGATATTGAAGCAATAGAACAGCGACATCGCGGGCAGCGCGAATTGAAGCGGGTGATAACTTTTCAACTCGCCGCGCGCGAGGCTGAGCAACGGCAATAAAATGAGCGCTGCGTAAACGACGAACAAGGCAAACGCGCCAACGTTGTGAACCCATTTGCCTAACGAAAGCCCACGAACGCACGCCCAGCCCAGGCCGCCGACCAACGCGGCGCTGATCAGCGATACGCACCATTTGTTCTCAGGCATCCACGCAGCACCCGGCCCGATCGCGTAAGAGATGTTCGTGGTGACGAACATTCCGCCGAGTGCGATGACCGTGATCGACAGGAGCCAGAGATTCCAGGCGACAATAAATCCCGCGAACTCGTTGAACCCGAGCTTGGCCCATTGATAGATGCCGCCTTCGAGCGGCATTCGTTTGCTCAAATAAATGACGACAGCCGCTTGCGGAACGTAGAAAAGCAAAATTGCGAGTAGCCAAAAGAAAAGATGCGCTTGTCCAAGCTTCGCGGCGGCGCCGACCCAACTCGAGCCGACAATGAAGAGAATCTGCGTCAGGACGAGATCGAAAAGGCCAAGCGGTTTCTTGAGCGATTCGCTGCGTGCTTCGATTTTTTGCTCAGCGCGCTGCAGTTCAGTTCGCATCGGTCAAGCGGTGAATGGTTGAAGCGTTGGATCGTTGAAGCGGTCTCGTGCTGTCATGTTGAGCGAAGCGAAACATCTCTGATTATTGGCTAGCGCCCTGCGGAGACTCTGAAGCAAATAAACAGAGATTCTTCGCTTCGCTCAGAATGACAATGGCGCTTCCGTTTTAACGCTTCACCACTTCACCGACTCTCAATGTTCCTCTGCCGATTTCTTCGGCGGCGCCGGGGTATTACGAAATTCGCGGTGCCGGATTTTGCCACCGGCATAGGCTATGTAACCACCGGCCCCCAGTGTTACTGCGCCTGCAAAGATCACCAGAATCACAAGTGGTGCAGAAGACCTGGGCCATTTCATCGGCGCCGCGATTGCGATCGCACTCAAGACCGCGAGCGCGTAAAAGATCCAGATGAGATCCTCCGCGCGATCTTGGTGTTCATCGAGCCAGCGTTCTCCATCTTCATCGGTCATCGACAGAACGCGATCGTATCCTTGCTGGCCAAATTCATAAACGGGCCATGCGGAGAACGAGCAGATGAGTACCAGCACTAACGCAGTGATCTGAGCGCGGCGGCTCTTGGAAAAAAAAGCGATGAGCAACCCAATCCAGGCGACCAGCAAGCCGTAAACCGGCAGTGGATTGAGCAACACGTGAACATACTCCGGCTGCCGCAAACCACGGAGTATCGAATCGATCACAATCCGCCTTCCGGCTGAGTTTCCAAGACTTGTGCGGCACTCTTCGCTTTTTCAGGCGGCACGTATTTTTGCCAATTAAGGATGGTGAAATGCCACCATTCGGTGCGTAAGCCGCAAAAACCAGCCACATGCATGGCGTACCGCAGCAAACGCAGGTTTCGGCGTACTTCTAAAGACGAACCCATGTAAGGCAACATTGCAGCGGGCGTAAAATCGTCAAAGTCCGTTGGCATAGGCACGTCGCGAATCCGTGAGTCGACCAGGGTGGCGTCGACGGCGATACCCCAAGTATGCAGCGAGCCCGCGCCGATTGCGGGATTGGCAACATAATCACTGTTGTGTGACGCCTCCCAGAGCATGGCCTGCACTCCTACCGGCCGATACGCATCCCAGATTTTGAGGCCATATTGGTAACGGCGCAGAAAGCTCTGGGCCACAGCCAAAGCTGACGCGATTTCGGGGCGAGCGAGTGCGTGTGTTCCGCGCGGATAAAGCGAATGTCGAAGGAAATTGTTTCGGCCTGCATAGCGTAAGTCGACGGTGATCGTCGGATCAACGGACCGGACATCAACCAAAACCGCGTCAGCTTTTGCGTTCAACGAAATCAGCGCCATCGCAATTGCACCAAACCGGCAAATGTAAACGTGGCACTTTCGCATCGCCTTTTCGATCACTGCGCTGCCACCGCGGCGGGAGTATCCATTTTTGCCAGGCGTTCGAGGAGAAGACGTGCACTTTCTTCGGGCATGGTGAAACGCAATTCTAGATTAGAGCTGCCCTGTGTTTGGATCTCCGGCGGCTGAGAATAAAGCAACAACGCTGAGTCAGGCAGTCGAAGCCATTGGTCCGGATTGTTGCGCAAATCCTGCGCGACTTTGGCGGAATTTCTTGGAGCATTCACCTTGATGAGAATTCTGGCTTTTACTGGATTCTGCAGGGTCACTGCAAGTCCGATTAATTGTGAGGCATCGATTAATTCGCGTGAAAAGATGGGATGGAAAATGCGGGAGAGATCCTGTGGATCGCGCGATATGAGCCGCAGCGCGCTCTCGTGATCGAGAGCCTGAAAACGATCGAATAGTTGCCCCGTAATTTTCAGGTCCGGTTTCATTCCCAGTCGCACGAGTACCAGTTCATCTACTTCTTCTGGCGCGCCAACAGCGAGCGTTGCGGGTCCGACGCGTGCGAGCGCAAAATCCGGCTTGCGGGCTGTAGGACCTGGCATGCCGGAGCCTTGCGGAGGCGGCGCGGCGGAGCTGGACTGTCGCTCCCAAACGGGCAAACCATAGATGGCGCGCCTTCGGAAATTCTTATCGTCGGCGACGGTTTTAACCACTTTGGCAAGACCGCGACGGCTTTGGACGAGGTTGAACTCTTTGGTCTCGCCGTTCTCGTCTGTTGTGAGCGCCCGCGTAATACGCGCTGTATCGCGAGATGCATTCAATCCCGGAACGGAAGCAGCGGGGCCCAGCAATGCGGGCCAGAATTTCGGCTTCCCATCGCGCCAGCGCTTTGCGAGGTTTGCGCGTTCGAATTGATCCGCGTTGATCGATAAAATGGTATCGGTTGCCTGCGGGAGCCATTCGCGCCCGCGCGGCGATTGGAAAACAACGAGCAACGTGATCGCCAGCAGCACCAGAACCGAAAACGCGCTGAAGTAAAACTTCCGCAGCTCTTGTTTATCGATCTGGCTGGAGAGCTGGGCCAGCTCTGCCTGATGCTTCAACTGCAAATCCACGGCCGCTCTGCGACGGTGGGCCTCTTGCAGCAGATGCGGCGCATTCGGCGGAGCAACGCCCTTTTCAGATAAATGCCGGCCGATGCTCAAATACGCCGGGTTTTTTCGCTCTTCGACGGTCTGATGGCGTGTCCGCGCGTCGCGCGCTGCTTGTTGCTGGGTCTTAACGCTCTCAGCGAGTTTCCGGTCGCGCGCTTCAAACTCGCTCCGCGTGCGCGCCACGTTTTTTTCCACGGCGGCAAGTTCGGAGTCAGCAGTATTCAACTTTTCCTTCGCCGTACGCACCGCGTCGGCGCTGCCCAAGCGCGCCTGCACGAGTTCGGCGCGTTCGTCTGGAAGGCGCGCCCGTTTTGCGTTGATTCCCGCAGAAAGCGTTTCGAGATCGGGAGGCGCGGGATCGAGCGCGTGCAGATCGGAAAGTTGTTTCAAAAGATCGCGATCGGCAGCTTCGCTCTCCTGAATACGCCGTTCCACGGTCGCGAGCTCTCGTTCGCAGATTTCCGCAGTGCTCTTCGCCTGGTTGCGCTTTTGAAGGAGCGGCTTTTTCTCTGCTTCTAGTTTCGCAATTGCGTTCGTCTGCTCCCGCGCGATTTGCTGGCGTTCTTCTTCAATTCTTTTTATTCCTTCGTCAATCCGCGCGATCCGCAGCGCGACTTCTTTTTGCTCCTGTTCCAGCTTCTTTAGTGCAACGATTTCGTTACGCAGCTCGGGAAAATTTGCCGCTTGCGTTGTTCCCTCGCGTCCGAGGTTAATTTCACTTTTTTGCAAAAGACGCCGGTCGTGCCGCAGCGCAATACGTGTTCTCTGGCGCTTGAGCTTTAAGGCTAGCTCGCGAAAGCCTGTGCGAAAGAAGCTCACGAGAAGACGCTATACGAACCGCGAACGGGAAAAAGATTTTTCGGCTTCATTTGGCTCATGTGTCGTGCGAGTGGCGGCGAGAGATGTGGCTATTCCTCGGGCGCTGCGAGCTTCGCGAGGACACTAAAATCCTCCAGCGTTGTCGTGTCGCCAGTTACTTTTGCGCCGCTGGCAATTTCCTTGAGGAGCCGTCGCATGATTTTGCCGCTGCGCGTTTTTGGAAGCGCTTCGGCAAAACGCACTTCATCGGGTTTTGCAATTGCGCCAATGTGCTTGCTGACCTGATCGCGTAATTCCTCCTTTAACCCGCGACCGACCTCAATTCCGCTCTTCACTGTCACAAACGCGACCACGCCCTGACCCTTTAATTCATCAGGTCTGCCGACCACCGCCGCCTCTGCGACTTCCGGGTGGCTGACAAGTGCGCTCTCGATTTCCGATGTGCCGAGTCTATGGCCGGCAACATTCAAAACATCATCAATGCGGCCGACGATCCAAAAATAACCGTCTTCATCGCGGCGCGCGCCGTCGCCCGTGAGATAATTGCCTTTAAATTCGCTCCAATATTGCTGGCGGTAGCGCGCATTGTCGCCGTAGATCGTGCGCAACATCGAAGGCCATGGCCGGCGAATAATCAATTTGCCGCCGATATTCGGCCCAACTTCCTGTCCCTTTTGATCGACAACGGCTGGGTCGACGCCAAAGAACGGGAGCGTGCCGCTACCCGGCTTGGTTGGTGTCGCCCCGGGAAGCGGCGTGATCATGATCGAGCCGGTCTCGGTTTGCCACCACGTGTCGACTATGGGACAGCGTCCGCCGCCAATGGTTTTATGGTACCACATCCATGCTTCGGGGTTGATCGGTTCGCCAACTGAGCCTAACAAGCGTAGCGATGAGAGATCGTGTTTCCTGACCCAGTCATCACCCCAACGGATGAAGGCGCGGATCGCGGTCGGAGCAGTATAAAGAATATTGACGCGATACTCTTCGATGATTCTCCAGAACCGATCCGGCTCGGGCCAGTTCGGTGCGCCTTCGTACATGACAACAGTCGCGCCATTCGAGAGCGGACCATAGACGATGTAGCTATGACCGGTGACCCAGCCGACATCTGCAGTGCACCAAAAGATATCTTCATCGCGGATGTCGAAGACGTATTTGGTGGTGCAATAAACGTTGACCAGGTAGCCGCCGGTGGTGTGTAAAATTCCTTTCGGTTTGCCGGTGGAGCCGCTCGTATAGAGAAGATAAAGCGGATGCTCGCTATCGAGGGACGCGGGCGGACAGTTTGCATCTACGTATTCCAGTTCTCGATGCCACCAAACGTCGCGGCCTTCCTCCATATGAATGTCATTTGCCGCGCGTCGAAAAACGATGACGCACCGCACAGAGGTGCCATCGCGGAGCGCGTCATCCACATTTTTCTTTAACGGCACAATCCCGCCGCGACGATATGCACCATCGGAAGTGATGAGCGCAATCGCGCCGCTGTCATTGATTCGATCGCGAATGCTCTCCGAGCTAAATCCGCCGAACACCACCGAATGCACCGCGCCAATTCGAGCGCAAGCCAGCATCGCAATCGCCGCTTCCGGAATGTTTGGTAGATAGATGATGACGCGATCTCCTTTTTTGATCTTGTTTCGTTTCAGCACATTCGCGAAGCGGCAGACTTCGCGATGCAACTGCTGATAGGTCAGCGTGCGCCTGTCACCGGGCTCACCTTCCCAAATAATCGCGGCCTTATTCCGACGCGATCCTGCGAGATGTCGGTCGAGGCAATTTTCCGCAACGTTCAGTTTCCCGCCCACAAACCATTTCGCGAACGGCGGCTTCCATTCGACGACCTTCTTCCACGGCGCGCGCCAGACCAGCTCCTTAGCTTCGCGCGTCCAGAACTTGGCAGGCTGCCGGATCGATTCTCGATACATTCGCCGGTATTGAGCCAGGCTTTTGATCCGCGCCTTACTGCTGAAAGCCGGTGCCGGCTTGAAAACGCGTTTTTCGACCAGATGCGATTCAATGTTGTCGTGCATGGGCAGTCCCTAATATGCGCAGGAACTTTTCAGGGCAAGCGCGGGCTTCTCTGTAGCCACCGGCTTATGGCTGGTCAAACGTTACCAGTTATGCATTGGACGGGCTACAGGCCCATGGCTACACGTTAAAGGTGCTCGAACCGCTGCCCGACGAATATTTCATGCGCGAAGCATTGCGACAGGCGCAGAAAGCGTACGCAGCGGACGAAGTACCAGTGGGCGCGGTTGTTATGCGCGACGGCAAAATCATCGCGCGCGCGTACAACCAGGTTGAGTTGCTCAAGGACGCGACCGCGCATGCCGAAATGCTCGCGTTAACGCAAGCTGAAGCGGCGATCGCCGATTGGCGTCTGATTGATTGCGATCTCTATGTCACGAAAGAACCGTGCGCGATGTGCGCAGGCGCGGTCGTGCACACGCGAATTCGCCGCGTAATCTTCGGATGCGCAGATCCGTCTGCAGGAGCTGCCGGGAGCATGATAAACCTTCTGCAGATGCCGTCCTTTAATCACCGGTGCGAAATTACGTCCGGGGTTCTGCAAAAGGAATGTGCTGCGATCTTGCAGGATTTTTTTCGGAAACGCCGCGATGAGCAGGACTCGCGTGGCGACCGCTAAGTGTCACAGCAGACAGAATGCTAAATTTCTGCTGCTTGGGGCGCTGACATAACAACTTGGCCCGGGAAGTAACAAGGACGGCTCCTCTTGGCCGGCAAGCTTTGAGGAGAACTTTGGCTTCAGATACAGAAAAAAAGCTGGCTTGGAATGCTCCAAGCCAGCTGATTAGCCCTCACCCAACCTAGCCGCTTTAGTGGCGGTAATAATGCTTGTGATGCTTGTAATAGCGATGGCCGGTGTAGTATGTCCGACCGCCGGAGTAATAGCTTCGATATGGATAACCGCTGTAGTACCCATATCCCGGGTAGCCGTAGCCATATCCCGGGTAGCCATAGCTGCTATAACGGTATCCGGGATAACCGAAGCCGACCCCGACTCCTCCTATCCCAACTGAAACCTGAGCGTCAGCTTGTTTTGCTGGAACCAAAGCGAGTCCTATTGCCACCAATGGAAGTAAAAGAAGTTTTTTCATGTATCCCTCCTATGTTGAATTTCCCTTTTTATCTGATTCGAATACCAACAACGTCACGGTTCCCTGCAGACGAAAATCCGAAGAAAATCGGACTTGAACCTGGCACAAAATATGTCGCAAAAGAGCGCGGTGTCCTATTCAGGGCGAGGGGAAGGGGAGAGCACGAATTCCGCCATAAGGGGGAAATGATCGGACGCAATCCGCGCGAGAGGTGAGCGATGCACGGTTACGCTCACTGGCTGGACCGCTTCGTTTACAAAAATATGATCCACAGCCAGTAGCGGAAATCGCGTCGGAAAGGTGCGAATTGGCCTACTCGCTCGAATGACTTCCCGCACATCGCGGAGATGGCGATTAAGTGTGCGATATGGTCGCGAGCCGCGCAGACTGTTGAAGTCGCCGAGCAAAATAACTGGCGTGTCACCGGCGATTGCTGCGCGCCACTCGGCGCTGGTGAACAATTGTGCTTGAACGAACCGTTCGCGCCAGCCGAGACCAAGATGCGTGTTGATGATGTGGACCCTACCAAGATCGGTTTCGACGTTTACTTCAATTGCCGCGCGATTCTCACGACAAAAAAACGGTGGGCTGCCTGGTAACTCGACGGCTTGGGGAAAAGTGAGCTGGTGCCGACTAAGTATTGCGTTGCCATAGTGCTCATCATCTCGTCGCATGGCGGGATGAAAATGGCTGTGCCATCCAAGTTGCTCGGCGATCACTTTGGTCTGATCCGCGCCGGCGGAACGTCGTCGTCCAAGATCGAGTTCTTGCAGCGCGACAACATCGACTGACATTTCCGCTATTACTTGCGCTATACGCGTTTCAGAGCGCTGCCGATCCATTCCCACGCAGCCATGTACATTATACGTCGCGACACGGAGACTCGCTCTGGAGGTTGGCGTGTTCGTCACGACTTACATCTGCGACCGGAAGATCGACATGGCTCGACCTTTGATCTTTTCCTGCCAAGGGCGATGTCGCCAGTCTCGAAGCGTAACTTCGCGCGAATGGCTCTTGTCTTCCTCAAAGACTTTTGTGTACGACGTAACGAATTTCCGGTCGAGCACGTTGAGGTTTGCTTCTTCGTTCAATGACATTGAACGGTTGTCGAGATTGGCCGAACCGAAGGAAGCCCAGCAGTCATCGACAAGCAGATATTTGCAGTGAAATCGTGCCGGCTGATACTCGTAAAAACGCGCGCCTGCTTTGAGCAAAGGTTTCCAAAGCGCCTTTCCTACAGACCGGACCGTGCGCGCATCAATGTCGGGACCTGGCGTAATGATTTCTATCTTCACGCCTCGACGCAACGCTTCAATCAATGTTCGCATCGTGAGATTATCCGGAATGAAATAGGCATTCGCTATGCGGATGTGATGGCGAGCTGCCGCAATGGATACCAGCAACATCAAACGCCCGCTATCGGACCCTTCACCAGC
>DASXOI010000038.1:0-3132 GCA_036494375.1 Candidatus Udaeobacter sp. | reverse complement strand
TGATCACCAAGTCACCGTAGCCGGGGTTACTGACATGATGATCGATGTTGATCCAGATTTTTGCCGACCCGACGGCCGCCAGGGTTGTGCCTAAGCGGCTTTGAATTGCGGTGTCGAGCGCGATGGCAACATCCACGTGCTCTGCTGTTGCCGATGGTTTCGTCAGCAATTCAGCACGCGGAAGGAACGAATATTTCTCGAGCATTCCTTCCTGGTTCCAGATGCGGACGTTTTTACCAAGTTTCTGGAGCGAGAGGCCAAGCGCGAGCTGGCTGCCAAGCGCATCGCCATCGGGGCGAACATGGCTGAGCACAATGAACTGCTGATGGTCGCGAAGGACGCGGCCGATCTCTTCGAACGTCGTGTTACTCACTCGTCTTGACCGTCGGGTTTGCCGAGGTCGTCCAAAATTTCAAGCACCCGCGCACCGCGTTTGATGGATTCGTCGAGATGAAAGATGAGATGCGGCGTGTATTTCAACACGACGTGCTTGGACAATTCCGCCTGCAACGCCGCCCGATGCGCCTCCAGCTTCTCGATTACACCTTTGCCGTTAGCGGCGCCAAGAGTGCTCACGAAAACATGCGCGTTCTTAAGATCGGGGGTGACATCGACAGCATTGACGCTGACCAGTGCCTCTCCGAAATTAATTTCGCGCGTAATGGTCGCGCTTAGCTCGCGTTTCACCAATTCGTTTACGCGTAGTTGCCGGTGTTTCATGATTTGTTGTCACCCTGCGCAGAGCGAAGCGGAGTCGAAGCATCCCGCGAAATCAGATTTCGGTTTTGCAATGGGATTCCTCGACTTCGCTCGGAATGACTAGCGTCACAATTTCTGAGCGATTTGCTCGAGCTGATAGCACTCGATCACGTCGCCCACGTGATATTCGCTGAAGTCTCCCAGCTTGATTCCGCATTCCAGACCAGACCGGACTTCTTTCACGTCATCCTGGAAGCGGCGTAGTGTCGAAACCCCGCCGTCGTAAACCGGCTGGCGCTTTCGCAGAATCCGAGCGCGTGCCACACGAGCAATCCGGCCATCGGTCACGAGGCAACCAGCGACGATGCCTCTGCTCAACTGGAAAACCTGTTTTACCTCCGCGTGTCCAATGACGGTTTCGCGCAATTCCGGTTCAAGCAGACCGGCCATGGCGTCTTTCATTTGATCGAGCAGCTCGTAAATAATGCTGTAAAGCTTGACCTGCACGCCTTCGCGTTTTGCAGCTGGGACTGCCATGGTCTCGACCTTCACGTTAAAGCCGACAACCACTGCGTCAGACGCACTCGCCAACAGAATATCGGATTCGGAAATTGGTCCGACTGCTTCGTGAATCATATCCAGATCGACCTTTTTGGTTTCGATCTGTTTCAATGCGTTGACGATTGCTTCGACGGAACCTTGCGTGTCGGCTTTCAACACGAGCCGTAGAACTTTTTTGCCTCCGGCGGTTTCGAGCAGGGTCTCGAGCGTGGCGCGTTGCGGCGCGAAAAGCTTATTGGTGCGCTTTGTCACAAGTCGCTCGTCGCTCAATTGCTTCGTGGCGCGTTCGGATTCCATGGCCAGGAATTCGTCGCCCGCATTCGGCAAACCGACGAATCCAAGAACCTTCACTGGTGTTGAAGGCCCGGCTTGCTTGACGGTTTTGCCGCGGTCGTCGAGCAGGGATTTTACCTTTCCACTGTAGTCGCCGCAGATGAAAGGATCGCCGATTCTCAATGTGCCCATCTGCACGATTACAGTGGCGGTAGGCCCTCGGCCGGCTTCAACTTGTGCTTCGATGACGGTGCCGCGCGGTCTGGCCGTCGGGGACGCCTTCAGTTCCATTACCTCTGCTTGAAGCGACATCATCTCAAGCAAGTGATCGATTCCAGTGCCTTTGGTTGCCGACACCGGGCAAATAATTGTTTCTCCTCCCCAATCTTCCGGAGTAAGACCTCGCTCTTGCAGCTGTTTCTTAAGGCGATCGAGGTTCGCACCTGGGAGATCTATCTTGTTGGCAGCCACCATGATTTTCACGTGCGGGGCGGCCTTGGCGTGATTTATCGCTTCGACGGTTTGCGGCATGATGCCGTCGTCGGCCGCAATCACCAGCACAACGATGTCGGTGACATTCGCGCCACGCGCCCGCATAGCGGTGAACGCAGCGTGGCCCGGGGTATCGATAAACGTAATCTTGTGCCCGTTATGATCGACGCTGTACGCGCCGATGTGCTGCGTAATCCCACCGGCTTCGCCAGCCGCGACGCGCGTCTTTCGAATCGCGTCCAACAAACTCGTTTTGCCGTGATCGACGTGCCCCATGAAAGTGATGATCGGCGCGCGAAGCTTAAGTTCCTCTTTCTTCTCAATTACCGGAGGAGGGGGCGCGACGACCGGCTGTTCGACTTTGTGAACACCACCGCCTTTTTCCCGCCGCTCTTTTTCCAGAATAAACCCGTGGTTTTCTGCAATCTTTGAAGCGATATCGGGCTCGATTGTCTGATTGATGTTGGCAAAAATATTATGCGTCATCAGCTCCGCGATTAGCTGATGCGGCTTTAGCGCGAGCTCGTTTGCGAAGTGTTTAACAACAATTGGAGGCTTGATTAGAAGAACCTTCTGCTGCGGCCCGGCTTCAACTTCAGCAGGAATCGAAGTCACTTCGGCAGGCTGTTGCTCTGTCGGCTCAGGTGGCGGCGGTTCCGGTGAAGGCACGTGTGCAGGCGCCGGCTTGGAAGTAGCTTCAAGCGACGCGCGGATACGTGAGATGGGCGGTAGAACGGTGCGCTTTGGTTTTGCCTCGCCCTCTTGAGATTTTTTTGCCGGCCGTTTTCGGTCAATCAGCGAGACAGTCTCCAGGTGAGGCGCGGCCTGTTCCGGCTGGCTCTGCTGCGTCGCGGATGCGGTCGTCTCAGCCGGAGCCGCCGACCCCTTTTTTGCCAGCTTAGCTTTTGGCGTTACGTCAGCTGGCTTCTCAGGAGCAGTGGTCTTCCGTCCTGCCGCGCTCGGGGTTGCCTTACGCGTTGCAGTTTTGCTGCTCGTCTTCGTTGCCATTGTTTTTCCTTTAAAATTTCGCTCATGGCTCAAGCGTCCTCGAACGGAGCCATGTTAGTGTACAACTTCCTGCCGGTGCACTGCATCGTAGATTTCGCG
>DASXOI010000037.1:0-5945 GCA_036494375.1 Candidatus Udaeobacter sp. | reverse complement strand
GGCTTCCCCCTCGCCCGCGTCATGGGCCACGCCGAATGGGCCTCAGGCGACTGGCCCGGGGTAGACGATTTCCTCGAATACGAGTGCCGGCTGAACGACATCATACCGCAACATAAGGATGCCGTAATCTGTCTTTATGATCTGACGAAGTGTGGCGGTAACCTGATCATCGACGTCATGCGGACTCACCCGATGATTCTCATCGGCGGCATCGTCCATGAGAACCCGTTCTTTGTACCGCCGGATGAGTTTTTGCGGGAATTGCGCGAACGCCGTGCGCCCCAGGGTAAAGCAGCGGCCTGAAGTGCCGAATGAATCAGGCAAATATCGAAACGAACAAGACCACGGGGCTGAGGCAATTCCGATTGCCAAAACATTTCTCCGCGATTCCCGGCTACAGCCTGGCGCTTGGGTCTGTGGCGGCAGCTACGGCCGCCGGGTTTTTAGCCGACCGGCTCCGTCTTCACGAATCGATCTTTACCCTTTTCCTTTTAGCGGTCGCCCTAACAAGTTGGTACGCAGGACTGTGGCCGGCAGTCGTCGCATTCGTGCTCGGAGAACTCGCGTTCGATTATTTTTTTACTCCCCCGATCTACAGCCTCCGCTTGACGCGCGAAGATCTCGCATACTTGCCGGTGTTCGCCGTGTTTTCAGGACTTCTGATTTGGTTTGGCGTCGTGCGACGCCGGGTCGAGGGAGACCTTCGCCATTCCCGTGACGCGCTCGAAGTGGAAGTCGAGCAACGCCGGGTTTTGAACGTGGAGCTGGAGAAACGTTCGGACGAGCTCCAAGCAACGAACAAAGAACTTGAGGCGTTCGCCTATTCCGTCTCGCACGATTTGCGCGCGCCCGTTCGACATATCGCCGGGTTTACAGAGATGTTGCAGAAACATGCTGATCCGGTTCTGGACGACAAGAGCCGGCACCACATCAACATGGTTCTGGATTCAGCCAATCGCATGGGCAGCCTGGTGGACGATCTACTGGCTTTCTCGCGGATTGGTCGCGCTGAAACACAGATGACAACGATTAAACTTGAGCCGCTGGTTCAAGGCGTGATCAGCGAACTCGCGCCGGACACGCAGGACCGAAAAATTGCCTGGCGAATCGGGAGTTTGCCGATTTGCTACGGGGACCCTGCCATGCTGCGATTGGTGTTTGCTAACCTCATTTCAAACGCGGTGAAATTCACTCGGACACGTCCACAAGCCAAGATAGAAATCGACTCATCAAATCACAAGCCCGGTGAAGTGGTGGTGATGGTCAAAGACAATGGCGTCGGTTTCGATATGAAGTATGAGGACAAGTTGTTTGGTGTATTTCAACGCCTGCATTCGCGGGAGGCATTCGAAGGCACCGGTATCGGGCTGGCCACGGTGCAACGAATTGTCCATCGGCATGGCGGTCGAGTCTGGGCCGAAGCGTCGATCGATCGCGGCGCCGCATTTTATGTTGCGCTGCCGAAACCTGAAAGATGAACATGAATAATCTAAAAAGAATATTGTTAGTCGAAGATGACCCGAAGGATGTCGAACTTACGCTGGCCGGGCTCGCTGAGTACAACCTGGCGAACGAAGTCGTCATTGCACGCGACGGGGAAGAGGCGCTCGACTATTTGTATCGCCGAGGTAGCTACCAGACACGGCCCAGCGGCAATCCCGCGGTAATGCTCCTCGACCTGAAGTTGCCGAAGGTGAACGGGTTTGAGGTGCTCGAGCAAGTCCGCTCCGATGAAAACCTGAAGATGATCCCGGTCGTCGTCCTCACCTCCTCGCATGAAGAGCGCGACCTCGTGCAAAGCTATAAGCTGGGCGTGAACGCGTACGTGGTTAAGCCGGTGGACTTCCACCAATTTGTTAATGCAGTGAAAGAGCTGGGCGCGTTTTGGGCGGTGATCAATGAGGCGCCTCCTGGTTCTGTAAAAAGGAAATAATGAGTTCTCCGTTCCGAGTTCTGCACCTGGAAGACGACGTTAGGGACACAGAACTCATTCAGGCAACTCTGGAAGCGGAAGGGATTGCGGCCGAACTGACGAGAGTTGAAACCGAGCAGGATTTTTTTTCAGCGCTCGGGCGCGGAGATGTCGATCTTGTCCTCGCCGATTACACGTTGCCCTCATTCGATGGAATGTCGGCGCTGAGGATCGCGCGACAGAAGGCACCAGATGTGCCATTTCTGTTTGTTTCCGGAACGCTCGGTGAGGATGTCGCCATTGAGGCGCTCAAGACGGGCGCGACCGATTATGTTTTAAAGACGCGCCTGAACAGGCTCGTGCCTGCGATCACGCGCGCGTTGCGCGAAACGCGGGAGCGAACCGAACGCAACCGCGCAAAGGAGGCGCTGGGACGAAGTGAAGCTTACCTCGCTGAAGCGCAGCGATTGAGCCAAACAGGCAGCTTTGGCTGGAATGTGTCCACGGGAGAGATCTACTGGTCTCTCGAGACCTTTCGGATATTTGAATACGAGCCGGCGGCCAACGTTACGATCGAAAAAGTACTGCAACGAACCCATCCGGACGATCGTTCGGCGGTGCAGCAATTATGCGAACGCGTTTCACGCGAGAGAAAGGAATGGGATTTCGAGCATCGATTGCTCATGCCGGATGGATCGGTCAAGTACGTTCGCGTGGTCGGTCATCCGTCAACCAGCGAATCGGGCAGCTTTGAGTTCGTAGGCGCGATCACAGACATTACCGAGCGCAAGCGCGCACAGGCGGCGCTCGCACGACAAGCGGACCTGCTGGAACAAACTCACGACGCTATTCTCGTCTGGGAGTTTTCGGGAAAGATCATTCACTGGAATCGCGCCGCCGAAGAGCTTTATGGCTTCTCCAAAGAAGAGGCCCTCGGTCGTCTCAGTCATGAACTTCTGCATACGGTGCACCCTGTGACCGATGCGGTGTTCGTAGCAATGATCGAGCGTGACGGAGAATGGAGAGGCGAGCTGACGCACACGACGCGAGAAGGCCGGCAAATCATTGTCGAAAGCCGGCACGTCTTGGTGCGACAGGCTGACGGCCAACGGATTGTGTTGGAGACGAATCGTGACATTACGGAACGCAAGCTGGGAGAAGCGTTGTTCGCCGGTGAAAAGCGGCTTCTCGAGATGATCGCCACCGGCGTTGCGCTAGAGAAAATCCTGAAGGCGTTGTGTCTGATCATCGAGGTATACCGTCCCGGTACGCTTGCATCCATTTTGTTGCTTCGCTCCGATGGTCTTCATCTCGACTCCGTGGCGGGGCCAAGTCTTCCCAAAGGTTGGAGGCAGGAGATGGAAAGGCTGCCAATCGGTCCGTGTGCCGGCTCGTGCGGGACCGCGGCCTACCGCGGATTGCCGGTGATGGTTTCCGACATCGCCACCGATCCACTTTGGGACGTGCCGGAACATCGCGCGGCAGCATTGAGTCATGGACTGAAAGCTTCCTGGTCGAACCCGATATTGTCGTCCGAAGGAAAAGTCCTGGGAACCTTCTGTATTTACGGTCGCGAAACACGTCGTCCGAGCGCGCAAGACCTCGGACTGATTGAGAAAGCAACACACCTCGCACGAGTTGCAATTGAACGCGATCGGGCGGAGGCCGCGCTGCGCGCCAGTGAAGAAAAATATCGCGATCTGATCAACGCTTCGCCCGATGCCATCTGCGTTATCGACGCGGATCGCAAACATGCTTTGGTGAATCCCGCAGGTGTCGAACTGTCAGGCCGTCCGGAGCGCGAATTGATTGGTTCTTCTATCGCCGACACTTATTTGCCGGAAGAACTCCACTTGTTTAGGGAGAGGTTCGAGAAATTAAAAGCGGAAGGTTCTTTGCGGTTCGAACGAAAGTACCTGCGCGGCAACGGCGAAGTGATTCCGGTGGAAGTTTCTTTAACAGCACTGCGCGGGCAATATTACCAGGCAATCATCAGAGACATTAGCCAGCGCAAGCGTCGTGAAGCGTTGCTGGCCGGAGAAAATCGCGTTCTCGAGATGGCGGCAAAAGGCAATTCGTTAGGTGACATACTCGATCACTTATGTCGACTGGTGGAAGAACTGTCACCGGGAGTGCTGGCTTCCATTTTGATAATGGATCCGAATGGCAGGCGATTGCGGCACGGCGCGGCACCGAATCTTCCCAAAGCTTACACGGAAGCGATCGATGGAACTTTCATCGGGCCTGCGGTCGGTTCATGCGGAACGGCCGCCTATCGTGCCGAACAGGTGATTGTGTCCAACATCGCGACCGATCCTTTCTGGGATGCTTTTCGCGATCTTGCTTTGGCGCACTCGCTCCGCGCGTGTTGGTCTACGCCGATCTTTTCCTCCGAAGGCAAAGTGATCGGAACGTTTGCCATGTACTATCGCGAGCCACGCAGCCCAAGTCCGCGAGAGGAGGACACAATTAGACACGTTACTCATCTCGCCGGCGTCGCCATTGAACGTAAGCTCGCAGAATCGGCCCGGAGGCAGAGCGAAGCGTACCTTGCGGAAGCACAACGGCTCAGCCACACCGGGAGTTGGGCGTGGACGCCGGCTACGGGCGAAATCAGGTACTGGTCGGACGAGACATATCGCTTGCTTGGTTTCGATCCGGAAGCCGGGCCACCGAGATTCGAGAAATTCTTTGGGCGACTTCACCCCGAGGACCAGAACAGAGTCAGAGAACTATTCGGAATAGCGATTGCCGAGAAAGCGGACTTCGAAACGGACTATCGAATTGTTCACCCGGACGGCGCCCTGAAACACATTCACGCGGTCGGTCATCCTGTCTGCGATGAGGCCAGTCACCTTGTGGAATTCGTGGGCACGGTTATCGATGTGACACAAAGTAAGCGCTCCGAGGAGGCGTTGCGCGCTTCCGAGCAAGTCGCCCGCGGACAAGTGGAGGCGCTGGCGCAGAGTTTGGACGTTTTGGCAACTGCGCCCGCGCCGGACAAGTTTATCGGACAAATGCTGAGCACGATTTGCCGCCTCCTGAAGGCGCAAAGCGTGACCTTGTGGTTATTCGACGAATCGACTGACTCACTTATCTTGCGGTTGCAGGCCGACGGCGCGAAAGTCGCCGCGCCTGACCCGCAGCATCCAATCATGAAAGACCCGTTGTCTTGGAAACAGAACCAAATGATCCAGGAACTCCTCTTCACGGCAGGTCCGGTGGTCTGCGAAGACATCGAGACAGACCCGCGCGTGAACGGCGAGTGGTGCGAGTATTTGAAGCGAAAAGGAGGAAAAAGATTCCTGGCAGTTCCAATGTTGGTGCGTGGACAAGTTAGGGGTTTTGTCGGAATCCGACATTCTGATCGTGCAGCATATCGGCCGGAGGAGATTGAATTAACCCAGGCGCTGGCCCACCAGGTCATGCTTGCCATTCAACTGAACGAGTTTGCCGAGCAAGGTCAGCAAGCTGCGGTCTTCGAAGAACGAAATCGAATGGCGCGCGACATTCATGATACCCTCGCGCAAGGTTTTACCGGTGTGATTGTGCAATTGGAAGCGGCCGAGGATGCGGTTTCCTATGGTTCCCGCAAAGAAGCGGATGATCATTTGCATCGCGCCGGCGAACTGGCTCGTCAAAGTTTGAACGAAGCCCGCCGGTCGGTGCATGCGTTGCGGCCGCAAGCGTTGCAAAAACATAATTTTTGGGAGGCGCTCAAGGGGACTATTAAGAACACAACCGTTGGCACCGCGCTCCACGCTACGTTCGAGGCCAAGGGCAAAATTCCAGAACTGCCTCAGCTTTGGCAGGAAAACCTTCTCCATATCGGCCAGGAAGCTTTGACCAATGCGCTGAAGTACGCCCACGCCCATAATTTTCAAACACGCGTGATCTACAAGGCCAAAGAACTTCGTCTGGAACTTCAAGACGATGGCGACGGATTTAAAGTGAAAGAACGAAGTGACGGGGTGGGTCTCGCCGGAATGCGCGAGCGGGTGGAAAAAATGGGCGGCGAATTAAGGATTGCCAG
>DASXOI010000036.1:0-11151 GCA_036494375.1 Candidatus Udaeobacter sp. | reverse complement strand
ATCCGACCGTAGCCAACAAAAACCGGACTGATCTTGGCGTCACCGCTTTTCGGCGGCGCCGGCATTTTGAAATCGAAAACGCTGACGCCCCAACGTTGTTTGCCATCGTACGTGCGGCCGTCGCTCGATCCGACCATCACGCGTTTGTTAGTCCGCTTTTCGCGGCCAAGATAAATCATGGTGTGCGTGATCGGCGGGTCGCGATCGATGTTGTAGGTGCCGCGCCAGAAAAGCAGGTCGCCAGGCTTAAGGTCGTCGAATTCAAATGAATCCTCCTTGCGACTCAGGACGGCATACAAATTTGCCGCTTTGCGGACCCAGACATATTGCCCACTGGAATCGCGCGGCACGTCGGGAAAGCCGTTTTGCTTAAGGACGTAATAAATGAACCCGGAACAATCCATGCCGCCGTTCGCGGGATCGGCAGAACCATAAGTGTAGCCCAAATTTTGTTTTGTTAGCGCGAGCCCGGCATCCAGGATTTGGCGAACTTTTGGCGGGTCCTTCTCATAACCTTCTATTGCATCCGGCGAAAGACTCACGTTAGGCCAGCCTTTTTTTCCTCGACCACCTTCGGGTGATTCTGCCGGACTCGGAGACGGAGTCTCTGTTGCCGAGGGTGATTCGTCCGGTGTCGGAGTAGGAGACGCTTTCTTGCGTTTTGACTTGCTCCTCGGCGTCGGGGATGGAGTCGGCGAAGCTTTCTTTGATTTTGACGAAGCAGTTGGCGTTGGAGTCGGTGTCGTTTTCTTCTTCCGGTGTTTGCGAGATGAACTCGGCGTTGGATCAGCATCGAACGTCTTCTTGATTTTTGTACCTAACGACTCTTGGGCCGGATGCGCGGTTCGAATGGTGCCGAATGCGACTGCAACCGCTAAAAACCATTTAACTCCCGTTTTGAATGCCATCGGTTGTTGTAGGGCGTTTCAGTGAAACGCCAATTGTCTCTGTAGTGTCCGCTGTCTTCAGCGGAGAATCGAATTCAGTAGTTCTGCCGGATGCGCTAAGGACAGCGCACATTACAATATGTGAAGGAGATCGGCCGGCTGGCCACGGCGAGTCCGTCCAGTGGCCGACAGGATGTCCGTCGGCCCAACAGATAAGCTGTCTGTGCTACGACTGCGCGAGCTCTTGCAGGATTGCTTTATTCAAGCGAATACCGCCTTCGAAATTTTCGAGAGGAAAATTTTCGTTAGGTGAGTGTGCCCGGCAGTCGGGCAATGCGAGTCCCATGAGCAATGTTTCGACGCCGAGAATTTCCCGGAATTCGGAGACGATTGGGATGCTGCCTCCTTCGCGGATGAGCGCGGCGTCGCTGTTGAACGCTTTGCGCAATGCGCGTTGTGCCGCTTCCCCCATCGCCGAGTGCGGATCTGTGAGATACCACGGACCGCTGTGACCCATGGTAACTTCCATCGTGACGCCCTTGGGCAGATTGTTTTTCAAATGCGTTTTTGCCAGTTCCAGAATTTCTTCGCCTCTCTGGTCCGGAACGAGACGGAATGTCAGTTTCGCAAACGCGTGGCTGGCAATCACCGTCTTTGTCCCCTGGCCCTGATATCCGCCGCCGATTCCGTTGATCTCGGCAGTCGGCCGCGCCCAGATTCGTTCCATGGAATTGTATCCAGCCTCGCCGAAGAGCTCAGGCACACCTGTTTCCTCGCGAATCAGTTTGTCACCGTCTACCGGAAGTTTGCGCCACGCTTCGCGCTCCCAGTCTTCAAGTGGCTTGACGCGATCGTAAAATCCCGCAATCGCCACGCGACCGTCGCGATCGTGAAGTGTGGCGAGCAATTGCGCCAATGCGGTGATTGGGTTCGCGACGGCCCCGCCAAAAACGCCTGAGTGCAAATCCATTTTCGGACCGCTCATCTTGATCTCAAGAGCGGTGACGCCGCGCAGGCCATAACTCATGGTCGGCACACCACGCGTGATCATTCCCGTGTCAGAAACGACTGCCACGTCACATTTCAAAGCCTCGCGATTTTGAGTTAGAAAAGGGCCGAGGTTCGCACTTCCGATCTCCTCTTCGCCTTCGATCACTAAATGTAAATTCACCGGCAGCTCACGGTGCTCTTCGATCGTTTCCTGAATTCCGAGAATGTGCGCAAGGATTTGGCCTTTGTTGTCCGTCGATCCGCGCGCGAAGACGTACCCGTTCTTCAACACAGGCTCGAACGGTGGTGAATCCCAAAGTTCCAGAGGATCCGGCGGCTGCACATCGTAATGGCCGTAAATCATAACTGTGGGACGCCCGAGCCGATGTTCATTGCGCGCCCAGACGATGGGATGACGTTTTGTAGGTACGAGCTGCGCTTGCAGACCGATGCTATTGAGCTTGTTCACCAGCCAATTTGCACAGCCCACCAACTCTTCCTTGTGCTTGTCGTCGGTCGAGACGCTTGGAAACCGCAGGAACGAATAATACTCCTCAAGATAATTGTCGCGCATGGCGAAAGCTACTCAAACTTCCGGGGAGCGCACGCGGCTCGCGTGCTCGTTTCGGCGCCGTCGCCGAAATCTCTTGGACGTAGGACACTGCGGACCTGTTGACCCGGAAAAAGTTCGCGAGCCGCGTGCGCTCCTCAGTCATACATTCGGTCGCTCTGAACGCGCGATGGATCTTCGCAGGAAATACAAAACCGACGCGAGGACGAGCACAATCCCGGTCACGATAAACTCGCGAGCGGTAGCGTGCGCGAGAATCCAAATAATCGCGAGGATCGCCAGTGCAGGCACAATTTTCATCCACGGGAAATTGAACGGCTGTCCATCCGAGCGAACATCGCGTTGCACCAAAACCCAGCAAGCAGCGCAGCAGAGCAGGTACATTAACAAAACGGCCACATTCGAAAGGACCGCCAGTCGCTCGAACGTGCCGCTGATTGAAAGCGCGAATGCGAGCGCTGCGTACGTGATAATCGCAACGTCCGGTGATCGGTAGCGCGGGTGCACGTGCGCGAAGAACTGCGGTAATGCGCCGTCACGGCCGAAGGCAAAGATCATGCGTGGCGAACTCAGGATGTCGCTCGTGACAAATCCAAACGCGGAGATGCTCGCTCCAGCCAAAAGAGTCATGCGGCCCAAGTTACCGAGAAATGTCGCCGCTGATTCAGCGAGGGGCGCGTCCGGATGATTCGCCAGATCGAGACCCAGCGTGCCCTGCGCGACGAGTTGAATCATTAGGTAGATGATTGTCGTGATTACCAGCGCGAGATAAGCAGACCGCGGAACGGTACGCGCCGGATTTTTCACTTCGCCACTTGGAATCAATGCCACCTCGATGCCTACGAAAGCGAAAATCAAAAGGATAACGGCGTCGCCTAACGACTTGCTGCTCGGCCAACCGCTCCAGGCCAGATTCGGTGCGTGAATAAAAAATATTCCGACGCAGATGAACAACAACAGGGGCAGAAGCTTGGCGAATGTGATCACCGTGACGGCACCGGCGCCTTGACGGACGCCGCGGATGTTGATCAATACGAGGGACGCATAAACCGCGAACATAACGATAATCCGCATTACGGAACCGCCGAGGAAAGGCACCACCAAAGCGACAGAGTTTGCCAGTACGTTTACCACGCCGGCAACCGCGCCGAGTGCCGTGAGAAAATAAAGCATCCCGGCGAGGAATCCGACGTAGCGCCCAAACGCCACTTCGACATACGCGTAAAGACCGCCGGTCAACGAAACGCGACTGCCGGCGATCGCGAAACATGTGACGAACAAGACCATTGCAATCGCACAGCAGACAAATGCGAGAGGCGCCGCGGATCCCAATCCCTTCGCAACCGTCGCCGGAATCACAAAAATTCCAGCGCCGATTGTAGAGCTGACGATATTCGCGGTGAGAGCTGGAATTCCAATGCCGCGAACCAGTTGATGATCAACGCGCTCGGCTTGTTCGAGGGAACTGGTCGATTCATTTCCCATCGGCGCATCCTCAGTGATCGAGTTGTTCAAGGCAAGAGCGCGAGTTAAGTTCTACGCATTAAGGATGGTGCTTTTTCCAATGCGCGGAAATTGCAACTTGAGTGGGCTGTTGGACGGATTAATCGGCGCGAACCCCAATATCGTGTGGCCGAGTTCCTTCGGAACCCCTTCAAATTGTGTGATTTTCCGCTTGTAACCCAAATCAGCCTGCTGTATTGAGGCTCCGAAAGCCCGGGGTTTGACCCATAATGCATTTACAATCGCTCGAGCTATTCGGCTTCAAATCGTTTGCCGATAAAACTGTCTTCAACTTCCATGAGGGCGTCACCTCGATAGTCGGCCCGAACGGCTGCGGGAAATCCAATGTGCTCGACGCCGTAAAGTGGGCGCTCGGCGAACAATCGGCCAAATCGCTTCGCGGTGATGAGATGGCTGACGTGATCTTCAACGGTGCCGATACACGCAAGGCCGTAGGATTTGCGGAGGTCTCACTCACATTCACCGATTGCGCTGAAGAGTTCGGAATCGATTGGCATGACGTGCGAGTGACGCGCCGAATTTATCGCGACGGAAACTCCGAGTATTTACTGAACAAAACGGCGTGCCGCCTTCGCGACATTCAAAGTCTTTTCGCCGACACAGGGATCGCGCGAACGGCTTACTCCATGATGGAGCAGGGCAGAATCGACATGATTTTGAGCTCGCGCCCCGAAGACCGGCGCGCGGTTTTCGAAGAAGCAGCCGGGATCACGAAATATAAAACGCAAAAACGCGAGGCGCTCCGAAAGCTGGAGGCAACGGAAGCAAATCTCTTGCGCATCGGGGACGTGATTAAGGAGGTCAAACGCCAGATCGGCTCGCTGCAGCGACAGGCGGGGAAAGCGCGACGCTATCAGGCGTTGCATGCAGATCTCCGTGTGCTTGAGACGCATCATGCTTCTAAACAGCTCGCTTCGTTGGAGCGCGATTTGGCCGCGTCGCGCAAAGAAATCGAGAGTCTGACGGAGAGCGAGAAGACCGCGCGCGCGAAAATCGATAACGGAGAAAACGCGCTCGCCGAGGAACGCGGCGCGCTGAACAAGATCGACACCGAGATCGCCGAGTCACGTGCAGAAGTTCAGCGACTAGACAGCGAAATTGCAACGCACCGCAGCCGGATCGAGTTCAACCGTCAGCGCGCGCAGGAACTCGGTGAACTAATCGAACGCGCTCGGCGCGACATCGCTGAGGCTGAAAACAAACGCCACCAACAGACAGCCCAAATTCAGCAAACCAACAGTTCAATCGCAGAAATCGAGCGGCACTTAACGGAAAAGGAGTCCGAGCTGACCGAGCTGTCAGCTCTGGCTGGGGAAATCCACAAGAAACGCAGCGATCGCGTGACGCGGTTGCAAGAATTGCAACTCGCGCTTTCGAAATCCGAAAGCCGAATTTCGGGCTTCGAAGAGGAACTCGCTGGAACCAAAGCGCGGCGTGAGTTGACTCACGCACAAGTTGAACAACTTCTAAAAGAGATCGAAGCGCTAAGTGAAGCGCGCGAAGAAATCGTGGGGCAAATCGCTGTTTCGCTAAAAGCCGACCGTCGTCAACCTCTCGATGTCGAGACGAGCGTTCGCGAAAAGGAGAAACTGCTCGCTCAAGCGGAACAGGATCTTGCCACACTCGATCGCACACTTGCCGAGAAGCGATCACGCCTGGATGTGTTGCGTCAACTGAACGAAGAGGGCGAAGGCCTCGCCGAAGGTTCGCAAGCTCTCCTCAAACGCGTCAACGGCTCCGAGGAATTCCAGGACGCGATTGCCGGTTCGGTCGTTGCGCAACTGGATGTTGATCCAAAATTCATTCAGGCCATCGAAGCCGCGCTCGGCCGTAATCTGCACGCCATCATCCTAAACGATGCGAAAGTTGTTTCCGAAATAATTGGCTATCTAAAGAAAAAAAAGCTGGGAAACGCCGCACTGCTCATTCCCAAGCTGACAGCAGCCGCGCCGCAACGGGGCCAAAGACTTCTGCCATCGGAGGCGCTCGCGTGGGCCACTGACAAGGTGCGAGCACCGAAACCGCTGGAGGATCTCGTGACGCGATTGCTCGGCGACGTCGTAATTTTTGCGGAACTCGAACAGGCGCTCGAATGCAAAAGGCTAGAGCCCGCGCTGGCGATGGCCACGCTCGCCGGCGAATACGTTTCACGAGAAGGAATCGTTTTCACAGGAAGCAGCGAAGGTCGGGCGGCCTCTTTGCTCGAGCGCAAAGCGCAGATCGCCTGTCTGGCAAACGAAGAAGCTGCTCTGGCAAAGGAACACGATTCAGTCTCCGTCAGGCGAGACGACGCCAAAACCGCTCTTGAAACGGCTTCGCGGCTTCAGCGCGAACTGAGCGAGGCCGGACGCAAGATCGACACGTTGCAATCGGAAAAAACTGCTTTGGAGCGCCAGATTGCCGCGTCCGACGAAAGGCTCGCGCACGTGGAGCGGGATCTTCAATCGGGGCGCGACCAATTGGCCAGGCAAAAGACCGAGTTAGCCGCATTCGAAGCCGCACAGAAAAAGACGGTGCTGCGCGAGGAAGAGCTAACCGCGAGAACCAATGAACTGCGCCTGGGTATCGCAACAGACCGCCAGCGCCATGAAAATTTGATTGCGCAGCGCGAACCACTGAGCGCGCGCGACGCCGAGTTGGCAGAGTTGATCACAGTTCGGAATGCGGATGTCGCGATGTACGAACGGAAATTAACTACGCAGGCTGAGGAGTCGCGTGAATCTGAAACGCTAATCAACGCGCAAACGGCACAGCGCGACGAAGCACAAGCGACCAACGCGAAAATCACCGACCAGCGCGCCACACGACTTGCAGCGATTTCCGATCGGGAAAGCGAACTGCGCCGTGTGCGAGACTCGTTAGGTCAATTGCAGGACCGGCGCGCACAGGGACAGGTCCGGGAATCGCAATTTCAAATGAAGATCGACAATCTTCTCGCGCACATTTCCCGCAGCTACCAAATCGATCTTCGCGGATTTGCGGTCGACGAAGTCTTGTTTGAAAAGACTTTGCGCGCGCTATTGAAAAAGCGCGCGGGCGGCCAAGATCTGGAGAGCGCACGCGCCCTCGTCGGCGGGGCCGCCGACGAGCAGCCCCCAAGCGATGATCAAGAGAAGCCGTCGGATGCGGCCCCATCCGCAGAGGATTTCGGCGAGGGCGCCGAGATCAACACGCGAGGCCGCGTGCGCTCCCCAGAAATCGATCTGGAACGGGTTATCGCCGATCTTCGAACACAGCTGGACAACATGGGACCAGTGAACCTCGAGGCGGTGCACGAGTACGACGAACTCGAGGAGCGCTACAAGTTCCTCGAAGCGCAAAACACCGATCTTACGAATTCCCAGCGCGAACTGCTCGATGTCATCGCGCGCATCAATTCCACAACACGGAAATTATTCGCCGACACGTTTGAGCAAGTCCGGACGAATTTCCGGGAAATGTTCGGCGAGCTATTTCGTGGCGGGCGCGCGGACTTGTCACTGCTCGACGAGAACGACCCGCTGAACTGCGGCATCGAGATCACCGCGAAGCCGCCGGGGAAACAATTGCAAAGCGTGTCGCTGTTGAGTGGTGGCGAACGCGCAATGACCGCCGTCTCGCTGCTGTTTGCGATTTACATGGTGCGCCCAAGCCCGTTCTGTATTCTCGATGAGGTGGACGCAGCACTCGATGAGAACAACATTAACTGCTTCATCCGTGTGCTCGATCGATTCGTGCAGCAGAGCCAATTCATCATCATCACCCACAACAAACGGACAATCGCCAAAGCTGATGTCTTGTATGGCGTGACGATGGAAGAACGCGGCGTGAGCAAATTAGTCGGCGTCAAACTCACTACACCGGCACAACCTGTTACCGAAGCAGCTTCAAACGGTGACGCGCACGCACCGACGCAACGGCACCTCGCGTTCGCAGCGCGTTAGTAGCACAGGGGTCTTGCCTGTGTGGCAGGCGGGCGTCTCGCCAACCGATTAGTATTCCTGTTTCAGTTCAGCAGGCTGGAAGCCCGCTGGCCACACAGGCAAGATGCCTGTGCTACAAAAAACTTTGCGCGCAGTTGCTGATCTTGGCTAAAATGATGCGATGCTTCAGACGGCGCAGCGGACCGCAAAATCGAAGAAGAAAAAGGACGCGCCCGCTCCGCTGGCCGAAACTGCTGCGGACAAAACCGCGCCTCCTCACGAACGTTTTCTGGAAGCGTTTCGCTGGATGCTGCTGGCACGAACGCTCGAGGAAAAACTCGTTAGTCTTTACCGTGGCGGTCAGATTACGGGCGGCGTTTACATCGGTAAGGGCCAGGAAGCGGTCAGCGTCGCATGCGGTTTGTTTTTAGAAAAAGGCGACATTTTTGCGCCGCTGATTCGTGACCAGGCGGGGCGATCCGCATTTGGCGAACCGTTAGTCGACGTCACTCGGACATATCTCGGTTCGCGCCTGGGTCCGATGCGCGGGCGCGACGGCAATATTCATCGAGGGCATCCGCGCGACAACGAATTGGCGATGATCAGTCATCTTGGCGCGATGGTTTCAGTTACCGTCGGCACATTGATGGCAAAGCGTTTTCGAGGAGAGAAAGATTTTGTCGGCCTCACGTGCATCGGTGAAGGGGGGATGCAAACCGGAGCGTTTCACGAAGGAATGAACATTGCTGCGGTGGAACAGGTGCCGCTCGTAGTGGTCGCGACAAATAATCATTATGCGTATTCGACGCCTAACGCCCGCGAATTCGCATGTGATGATTTGAGGGAACGGGCGATTGGATACGGCTTCGAAGGTTATAGTGTAGACGGAACCGATCTTACCGCGTGCCTGAATGTAATCGGCGGGGCGGTTAAACGCGCGCGTGCGGGCCGTCCCCCTCAGTTAGTCGTTGCCTCGGTACTGCGACTTTCCGGTCATGGCGAACACGATGACGCCAGCTACGTGTCCGACGAAATGAAGCAGCAACCGTTTGCTCGGGATTGTTTGAAGTTCGCCGAGCAAACTATTATCGAATCCAATCTGGTGGATCGGGACACCCTGGTTGACTGGCGCAAAAATGCCGTCATGCAAGTGGACGAGGCAGTTGCCGCCGCTCAAAAAGAAGCCGTGCCGGAAGCCGACAAAGAAGATTGGTGCGCGTTGTCCACGCGCGACCTTGTCGATCATGTCGACGAAGAATGACGAAGCACGAATGTCGACTGTCGACGGAAATCCAAATGCTCAAATGACGAACGGTGTCGTCCTCCACCTTTGTTCTTCGTCATTCGACATTCATTCGTCATTCGTCATTCGGATTTCGTCATTCTGATCATGAGCATCACTTATCTCGAGGCGATCAGGGAAGCGCAGGCGAAACTGTTGCGAGACGATGATCGAGTTTTCATCTACGGACAGGATGTTGGCGGGGCATTTGGCGGCGCGTTCAAAGCAACGAAAGGTTTGGCAAAGGAATTTCCGGAGCGCGTGTTGAACACGCCGATCAGTGAAGATGCGATCGTCGGCGCTGCAATCGGCGCTGCCATGCAGGGAATGCGGCCAATTGTCGAAATGCAGTTTGCTGATTTCTCAAGCATCGCGCTCAACCAAATTCTCAATAACGCAGGCACGCATTATTGGCGAACAGGTATGCCGGTTCCGATCACTGTGCGTTTGCCTTCCGGCGGAACAAAGGGAAGCGGTCCGTTTCACAGCCAATCGATGGAATCGCTTTACGCGCATTATCCTGGTCTGATCGTCATGACACCGGCCACGGTGGAAGACGCTTATACCATGTTGATAGAAGCTGTGGCCATCGATGATCCTGTCGTTTACTGCGAACACAAATATCTCTATTACCATCTCAAGGCCGACAAATTGCCGGACAAAGGTTTACCGACGGGACGTGCGCGTATCGCGCGCGAAGGACGCGATCTCACGATCGTGAGTTACAGCGCAATGACGCAGGAATCTCTCGCCGCTGCGGAGGAACTCGCGCGCGAAGGGCTGGAGGTTGAAGTTGTCGATTTACGCACGGTCAAACCATTGGACACCGATACCGTGCTTGCATCTGTGGCGCGCACCGGCCGGTTGCTTTGCGTCGGCGAATCGTTTCCGTGGGGCGGCACGAACGCGGAGGTCATTGCCCGAGTCAGCAACCAGGGATTTCATCTCCTCGATGCCGCGCCACAACGTCTGAATGCGAAAGACACACCGATTCCATATCATCCAAATCTCTGGAGCGCGCATCGACCGAACGCGAAAAACATTGTCGCAAAAGCGCGCGCGTTGCTCCGAGAATAACATCTATGCTGCCTTTACGCCGTCATCTTGAGCAAAGCGAAGCGAAGTCGAAAGATCCCGCAAAATTGCGTTTTAGCTTGCGCTACGGGATTCCTCGACTTCGCTCGGAATGACTGAGTAGCTATGCCGCAAGTCCCGATCATTATGCCGCAGCTAGGCGAATCAATCGCCGAAGCCACAATTGTCGATATCAAAATCAAACCTGGCGACGAAGTCGTGGACGATCAGGAGATCATCGACGTTGAGACGAACAAAGCGGTTATGGGCGTAACAACGCCATGCAAAGGCAAGATCGACAAGATCACCGGGCAGTTGAAGGAGACATATCCCGTAGGCGCCGTGCTCGGCTATATCGAAGCAAGCGACCAAGACGCTGCGCGGTTTGCTAAACAGGCGCCGGCGTCTCCGCCGCAGAAGGAAGTCGCGGAAGAAATTCCTGCGCGCGCCGATCAGGAGATAAAAGTAGCGCATGCGTCTCGCTTGCGAGGAGGTGATGGCAACCGGGACGGTCGCTCTACTCTGCCCGTTCCAGCAATCACCAAAGGCGCAACCTTCATGTCCCCGCGTGTCCGTGCGCGCATGGCTGAACTACAGCTGACAACCGCTGATCTCGCGGGGATCATGGGCACTGGCGCCGGCAATCGGGTGACGATCAAAGACCTTGAAAGTTTTCTCCACAAGATCGAGAGCCAGACAGCACACGACGCTTCAAAGATTCGCGTTGGCGTAGCCGATGCGATGCGTCGGAGTTGGACACGTCCTCTTTCAACGATCGGTTCATCAGTGAATCTCGATCCGGCGCTACAAGATCGACGACCGCGCGATCCGAAGCCCGGGCTCGGCCTTTACGCGCTGCGCGCGCTCGCGCTCGCGCTGGCAGAAAATCCTGCCGCTGCGGCGAAATTCATTGGAAACCGC
>DASXOI010000035.1:0-3550 GCA_036494375.1 Candidatus Udaeobacter sp. | reverse complement strand
CAAAAATCAGTGGGCTGAAATGCCCGCGCCCAATCTGATCGCGTGCATTTGCGCGGCAATCGTGCTCGGCATCGCGGTGATGATCGCGTGTTGGCTGCCCGCGCGCAGAGCGTCGCGCGTCGATCCGGTTATTGCTCTTCGCGCTGAATGAAAACGTTGCGACAACTTCTGGGCAGCGCGGGCGCCTCGCCGGCTGTGTCGCGCGCCTTGCGCGACACAATTGCAGTGTCTGGAACGTACACAAAATACTCGGGTGGCCGCAGGTTTTTGGCGGGGTGCCAAAAACAGCGGGCGAGGCGCCCGCGCTCCCCAGAGTAATAGCCTAACGAATTATCAACCATTATGATCTCTGACTTCAAATATGCGCTCCGGACCTTGGCGAAAACACCAGGCTTCACCATTATCGCCGTTGTCACACTCGCGCTCGCCATTGGTGCGAACACCGCAATCTTCAGTTTGATCAACGATTTATTCCTGCGCAGCCTTCCGTTCAAGGAACCATCGCGTGTGGTGCATCTCTTCGGGGGTGATAAATCGCGCGATCTTGTCGATATCGGCGTGTCGGCGCCGCGCTACCAGCATATTCGCGATGGCCAAACGGTGTTCGATGGATTAGCGGCGGAGAATTTCTTTCTCTTCACACTCACCGGTGTTGGCGATCCAGTGCAGGTTTTTGGCGGGCGTTTGACGTCGAACTATTTTGACCTGCTCAGTGTCCGCCCGATCCTCGGACGCAACTTTCTGCCGCAGGAAGAGGAAGGCGCCGATGTTGCGGTAGTCACCAGCAATTTCTGGCAGAAACGCCTTGGCGGCGATCCGAACGTGATCGGCCGCAACATCGCACTGGATGGCACCGCGCACACGATTGTAGGCGTATTGCCGAACATGCCGGCCACCTGGTTCGGCGCGAACCCGATCGCAGAAGTCTGGACGACGAAGCCGTTCCAGCTTCCGGGATTCACGTACGAACGAATGATGCGCGGGACGAGCTTTCTGCGGGTGATCGCCCGGGTGAAGCCAAACATCACGTTGGCGCAGGTGAAAGCAGTGTTGCCGTCGCTCGACCAGAGCTATCGCACACAGAACGCGAATAAGATCGACAGCGGGTTGACGACTACTGTGAAGACGCTCCCGGAAGACGTGACCGAAAATTTCCGCGCGGGCTTTGTGACGCTGTTCGCTGCGGTTTGCTTTGTGTTGCTCATCGCGTGCAGCAATGTCGCCAACCTGTTGCTGGTTCGCTTCAGCGGACGTCGACGCGAAATCGCGTTGCGCATGGCGATCGGCGCGTCTCGTACCGGCATCATTCGTCTTTTTGTTTTCGAAAGCTTGCTCATAAGCATCCTCGCGGGTGTCGTCGGCGCGTTCCTGGCGTGGCGATTAGTTCCGCTCGTGCCAAAACTGGCGTCTAATTTTCTTCCGTTCGAAGCAAACACCGCCAGCAGCGTATCAATTGAAGTGCTCCTCTTCACGATTGCATTGTCGTTTTTAACCGGGTTGCTCATGGGCGTTTATCCGGCGATGCAAGCCTCGCGCGCGGATCTGGTTGATGGATTGAAAGAGGGCGGCCGCGGAACGAGTGGCAGTATTCGCCAACAACGGTTGCGCAAGATTCTTGTTGGCGCGCAGGTAGCGCTCTCAGTCACATTGCTCGCGGGGGCGGCGCTGTTGATCACCAGTTTCATGCGTTTGAGTCAGCAGAATCTTGGTTTCCGGCCGCAACATCTGTGGACCGGCGCCATCACATTGCCCACCTCTCAATATCCCGATGCCGGATCGCGCCAGCGTTTCATCGGGCAACTGCTAAACGCGTTGCGCGACATTCCCGGTGTCCAGACCGCGACCGGGAGCGGCGACATTCCGTTGAATGGCGGCAATCGAACACTGTACGCGCGAGGCGATCGCGACCTGCCGCCGGTGGAGCAACGCATGGCTGCGCCGAGCCATGACGTGGCGCCGGACTTCTTCAAGACCTGGCGAATCCCGCTTCTCGCCGGGCGCGAATTCAACGAGCACGACACGGCTGACAGCCAAAATGTCGTGTTGATCAGCCAGACCGGTGCGAAGAAAATTTTTCCCGGCGAAAATCCAATAGGTAAGACACTGCTCGTAACCAGCGGTGGCATACCTTGTGAGATCGTAGGGATTGTCGGCGACATTCGCTCGCAACGTATCAAAGAAGAGCCGGGCATGGAATTTTATCGGCCCTGGTCGCAGGAAAACTTTCCGTTCCTTAACGTCGCAGTGCTCAGTTCGTTGAACACTGACGCGGTGACGAAGCTCGCTCAATCGGCAGTGAGCAAGGTTAATCCCGGTCTGGCGATTGCGGTGCCGCAGAGCATGGACGCGGTCGTGGCTCAGGCACTCGGACAAGCGCGATTGATGATGTGGCTCCTGGGAATTTTTGCTGGTGTTGCGATCCTGCTTGCGAGCATCGGAATTTACGGGGCGGTTGCGTACAGCGTGGAACAACGCACTGGGGAGATCGGAGTGCGTATGGCACTCGGCGCACAAACCCGCGACGTCTTGCGCTTGATTGTGAACCAGGGAATGAGGCCAGTGGTTATTGGTCTTGCGATCGGAATTGTGTCCGCGTTCGCCCTTGGTCGTCTGCTGACATCGCAGCTTTACGAAGTTTCGGCGCACAATCCAGCGCTGCTGACCGCTTCAACGATATTGCTCGCGGCGATCGCGCTAATTGCCTGCCTGGTGCCTGCGCGGCGAGCGGCACATGTTGATCCAATCCAGGCGCTACGCGCACAGTGATATGAATGATTTGAAGATTCGATTTCACCGGCTCGTTCCGCGCGCTTTTTTGCTTGGAGGAGCGCTTGCGTTTCACCCTCGTTTGAATATCCGTGGCGCTTCACTGTCTCATATCTAACTCCGAACCTTCTATGCATTTGCGTTTCATAAATTCTCTCATCGTCGCCGCACTCAGCGCTCCGGTAATTTTCGCGCAGGGAACGAATCAGCCGACTGTCGACGAACTCGTTGCCAAGAACATCGAGGCCAAGGGCGGCGCGGCCGCGCTGAAGAGCCTTCAAACACTGCGATCAACCGGGAAATTGCTGGTGCCGGTACAGGGGCAGATCGAGCTCGGCTATCTCCAAACAAAAAAGCGTCCAGATGAAGTGCGCACCGAAGCTTCGCTCCAGGGCATGACGCAGATCGAAGCGTATGACGGCAAGGACGGCTGGAAGGTTTCGCCATTTTTCGGGCGCAAAGATCCAGAGCGCATGTCGGCTGATGATGTGAAAGCGCTGGTGGAAGATACCGAGATCGATGGCCCCTTAGCCGATTGGAAAACAAAGGGCAGCACTGTGGAATATCTCGGGACCGAGGATGTCGACGGTACGCCTGCGCACAAACTGAAGGTCGTGCGAAAAAACGGTGATGTCAGTTTTGTCTATTTGGATCCTGATCACTTTCTTGAGATTCGAATCGTGACGCAACGAGTGCGACACGGGGCGCATGAGGAAGTCGAAACGGATCTCGGCGATTACGAAAAAGCCGGTGGCGTATTTGTTCCGACGTCCATCGAGGTCGG
>DASXOI010000034.1:0-1946 GCA_036494375.1 Candidatus Udaeobacter sp. | reverse complement strand
TCATGTCTTGACGCCAAGATAGGAACGGCTGGGCACGGTCCATGGCCGTCGAGATCTTCTCAATCCTCCACTATGGTCTGATGCGGCTGGGTCTAGTGCGACCTGCGGCTGTATAACCCAGACGACCGGCTACCTGGCTGTGCGCCGTGATCAAGCCCAAGCTCGCCGACTCGGCTCGGCGAAGAGCGCGCAAGATCCTTCACGTTTGATGGAAGAACACGGCTGAAACGACCTCACCAGATGCCCTAGCCCGCATTATTCGTGAAGGCTGAGTTATGAGTTAGCGAAAGCCTTTTTTTGTGCTACAAACATGTTGACGAAACAGTGTTTAAGGCACATTGAGAGGCTTTCGCTTGAACGATTCTAGCGCGACAGAGCGTTTGTTGTTTCCAGAGATTTTTGCCAAGCCAGTGATATTGGAATTCGACCAGAGGCAGGGCAGTTCCGATGGTGGTGCGGTGCTGTTGAAAGCCGCCGAGACCCGCTATGGATTGATCGCCGGCATGTCTGGTTGTTTACTTGATCCCCGGCAGGCGGGGAAGGTCGACCATTCGTTGCGGGATCTTTTGGCCCAACGCGTCTTCTCTATTGCCTGTGGTTATGCGGACGCCAACGACTCCGCTCGATTGGCTGCCGATCCTATGCACAAGATGTTGCTCGACCGCGATCCGGTTACGGGTCTGGATATGGCTTCGCAACCGACGCTGTCGCGTTTTGAAAATGCGGTTGGTCCAAGCCAGCTCTATCACATGGGCGCATTGCTGGCTGAGAGCGTAATCGAACGTCATGCGCAGCGGCTACACCATCGCGCCCGGCTGATCACCATTGATCTTGATCCGACCGACGATCCCACACATGGCGCGCAGCAGTTGTCGTTCTTCAATAGTCACTATGACAACGCCTGTTACCTGCCCATGATGGGCTTTGTTACCTTCAATGACGAGGCTGATCAGTATTTGTGCGCCGCCGTGTTGCGTCCCGGCAATGTTACGGCGGCCGTGGGAGCGGTGGGAATTTTGCGCCGGTTGATGGCCTTGATTCGCAGCTCATTTTCAAAGGTGCGCATCCGCGTTCGTCTGGACGGCGGTTTTGCAAATCCCCAACTGCTGGCGTTTCTGGATGCCGAAGCGGGCGTCGAATATGTGGTGGCAATGGCCAGCAATGCGGTGTTGAATCGCAAGGCGGAAGAGGCCATGGAGGTTGCCCGCCTACTGGCCGGTCTCACCGATCAGACCGAGCATGTCTACGACGAAGTGCACTATGCGGCGGGCAGTTGGAAGCAAGATCGGCGCGTCATTATCAAAGCCGAAGTGGTGCGCGCCGACCATAAAGAGCCGAAGGATAACCCGCGTTTCGTAGTCACCAACATGAAGCAGACTCCGCAATGGCTCTACGAAGAGGTGTATTGCCAACGCGGCGAAATCGAAAACCGGATCAAGGAGTTGCATGCCATGCAGATCGACCGCACCAGTTGTACCCGCTTCTGGGCCAACCAGTTCCGCGTGCTGCTGACGGCCGCAGCCTATGTGTTGATGCAGGAACTGCGCCTCTCTGCCGCGGCAACCAATTGCGCAAGGGCGCAAGTCTGGACACTGCGGGAACGCTTCCTGAAACTAGGTGCGAGAGTGATCCTCTCGGTGCGGCGCATAGTGGTGCATCTGCCGCATTCATTTCCGTTTCTGGCCACCTTCCGGCACATGGCCCTGGAACTGGGAGCATCGCGTGGGTAGAACGAACTTGCTCCCCTGAAGAATACCCACTTTCACCTCACACAACCGACGACAAGGGAACCCCCTGCCCGAAAAATAGTCACCGCGTCGACTATCTGTCACTACAATGCCTGCCAACACCTCCCAACGACAATCTCATGCTCCCATAAGCGTCCGACACGATCTGACGCCACCCAAAACGCCACTTGCCGGACGCTCACGAATAATGCAGGCTAG
>DASXOI010000033.1:0-8623 GCA_036494375.1 Candidatus Udaeobacter sp. | reverse complement strand
CGGCGGCTAAACGACCACATCGCCGAAGTGGTTCACGATCATCCGACACGCTTCACCGGTCTCGCAACTATTCCAATACAAGACCCTGACCTTGCGGCAGGCGAACTGGAACGTTGTGTCCGAGAACTCGAGTTACGCGGCGCGCAGATTGGAACGCACGTGGATGCTAATCCACACTTCGGACGCGTAGATACTCTGAACCTCGATAATGCAGCGCTTCAGCCGATTTGGAGCGCCGCTGAGCAACTCGATGCCGCGATCTTTGTTCATCCGTGGGATATGCTCGGCAGCGAGCGCATGCCGAAATACTGGCTGCCATGGCTGGTTGGCATGCCAGCAGAAACGTCTCTCGCGATTTGTTCCATGATTTTTGGAGGCGTGTTTGAGAGATTCTCGAAACTGCGCGTCGCGTTTGCGCACGGCGGCGGCGCGTTTCCATTTACAATCGGACGCGTCGATCACGCGTTTCATGTGCGCCCTGATGTGGTGGTGCCGGAAAACACCACGAGTCCACGCCGCTATCTCGCGCATGACGGCATGCCGGCCCGATTTTACGTTGATTCGCTTGTCCACGACGCCGACGCACTGAGGTTGCTCCTCAAATTATTCGGCGCCGAACGCGTCGCATTCGGTTCCGATTACCCCTTCTCGTTAGGCGAGACGCATCCGGGAAAACTCATCGACTCCATGAAGCTTGCCGAAAAAGAAAGAGCACAACTGTTTTCCGGGACGGTGCGCGAATTTCTTGGGCTGGTATCGTGATTCGTTAGCCGTGCCAATCAGCGCATTCGAGGTTCACGACGATTGCGGTCCAAGGGGAGTGACGGCTTCCCAGTCGTCATGAGTCGACGGCTGCCCAAGCCGTCGTTCCTTGTTTAACCCTTCAACGCTTCAGCGCTATTGCGCTGGATCACAGTTCATGCCGGATTGCCCAGAGATCGTGAAAGATCGGCCTGAATAGCGATTGCTTTAAAAAGGGGACACCCAGCGATCCGCCTGTGCCTTTCTTTGCGCCGATGGTGCGCTCCACGAGTTTCACGTGCCGATAACGCCACTCCTGCAGGCCCTCGTCGAAATCGGTCATCAATTCAAAGAGGATCGAGCATTCAGGCGAATTCTTGTATAAGCGTAAAATCTCCTTTTGCACCCGTTCGTCGGGTCCATTCGGTTGCGTCAGGTCCCGATTCTTCAATTCAGCGGGAATCTGTGCTCCTCGCGTTTCCAGAAAATCATAGAAATGATCCACAACCGTTCGTTCGCCGATCCGCTTTTCCAGCCGATCGGCGCCCGGAAAATCCGGTTTCACATGTGCGAGCGCGACGGCACGTTTATAGCCAAGCAAAAACTCCAGTTCGCGAAACTGCACCGATTGAAATCCCGACGCCGTTTCCAGCCGGTCTCGAAAACTCGAGAACGATGACGGCGTCATGGTTTCGAGGATGTCGAGTTGACCAACAAGGGTTTTCATAATTGTGCGGGTGCGTTTGAACGAATGGATCGCGCCGAAGAGATCGCCGGCCGAAAAGTCGCGTTCGATCTTTTCAAACTCATGGAGCAACTGCTTGAACCAGAGTTCGTAGGTTTGATGAATGATGATGAACAGCATCTCGTCGTGCTCCGCGGGCGTTGAGCGCGGGTTCTGGAGCGTGAGCAGTTTCTCCAGATCGAGATAATTGGCGTACGTCAGCGGCGGCATGAACCCATGTAGCACGTCATTCCGAGCGAAGTCGAGGAATCCCGTGGCGCAATTTACAGGCAACTTCGCGGGATGTCTCGACTTCGCTCGACACGACGTTGTCGTAAAATCATCGGAGGTGACGCAGATATTCCCGATCCCACGCTGCCGGGATACTCTCGCGCGCCGAGTACGGTCCCGGCTCATACGCACGCGAGGAAATGCCCTGCTGGCTCAATTCACACACGTGCCAGTCTTGCTTATTGACCATGTCCCAAAAACCGACGGCATCCTCCGGAGCAAAGTCGCTGCGCTTGAATGCTTCAGGATTAAAAAACCAATCGCAGAAGATCACTGTTCGTTCGGGCGACTGCGGTTCAAGTTGATGCACCATCACGTAATCAGGGTGCAGACTCAGCAGCATGTTCGGAAATATTGAGTAATAGAAAACGAACCGAAAATCTTCGTCGCCGAAATTGCCCACGGGCAATGCGCAGGCATTGCCGCTCATCGTCAGGCTTTTATCGCTTGCGATCCGCATGAAGCCACCTAAAAACGCTCCTTCGACCAAATCATTCTCCGCCGAATCGTACGGTGAAATTTTCGACAACTCCGGATGAACGCCCAAACAGTGATAACACTCCGCGTAATTTTGGAAGATTAACTTCCAATTGGCCCGGACTTCGTATTCGATCCGTTTCGCCGAGCGCAGCATCGCCGGGTTCCAGGCAGAAAATTTTCCACCGAGCGGCTCAAACCATTTCTCCAGTGAAGTCGAGGACGCTTTTGGGGCAAGATTCAGGAAAATGAAACCTTCCCAGAGATCAAGCCGTGCCGGCTTCAACGGACATTCCGCCTTGTTGAATCCCGGGGTCTCATCCATGTGCGGCGCGCCAAGCAACCGCCCATCCAGCGCGTACGTCCATGCGTGATAAGAGCACTGAATCGCCGTGGCGTGTCCATTTTGCTCTTCGCAAAGTCGCGCGCCTCGGTGACGACAAACGTTGTAAAAAGCGCGGATCGTCGATCGTTGATCTTTCACCACGATCAAGCTTTCGCCAGCTACTTGCGCAATGAAATAGTCGCCAGGTTCGGCGAGCTGGCTTTGGTGGCCGACCAGCGCCCAATTGCACGCGAATATCTTCTGCAACTCTTCAGCAAAAATTTCCGGTGAAACAAAATAGCGTTGCGGCAGCGTTTTCGCACCGCGCTGAAAAGTCGCAGCCGCTTTGAGAAAATTCGATCCGTCTCTCGTTTGCGTCACAGGCACACTGCAAGCTGTATGCGCGATATGTTTGCGTCAACGCTGTTGTAGAGGCGTGAGCCGCAACGATCCGAGGGATATGGGTGGATAACCCGGGCGGCGCGACAAGTGAAGCGACATTGGTAATCCCATTCGAATCCGATCAGGGCAGGCTCTGCGGCTGCAGGGACCAGCTAACCCCGATCGCGACTAGGCCCCTAACATTGATATAGCCGCAAGAGGAACGATGGCGCTATGTTCCGAGTGACATGTATCATAAGCGCTTATGATGCACGGACATCACAGCTTGCGAAACTTACCCTCTAAAATTCCTTAAATGATGAGTTGTATTACGCACGATTACTGCGATACTGCGCGCTTATTGGATTACTCTGTTTAACTTCACTGCACGGTAGATCGTCACGTGAGCGTCGCTCATTGGTGGTTTGAAACTCGATTCCCGGGAACGGCTCTGTAGCTGCTTAGTTTTTCCAAATTGAAACACAAATGAAACTGTACGTAGGTAATCTCTCCTTTGAGAGCACCGAGAACGATCTTCAGGATCTGTTCGAACAACATGGCCAGGTCAACGAAGTCCGTCTCATGATGGACCGTATGACTGGCAAATCGCGCGGGTTCGCGTTCGTCACTATGAATGACAATGCGCAGGCCAGTGCCGCGATGAGCGCGCTTAATGGCCAGGAACTAAACGGCCGAGCGCTAACTGTAAATGAAGCGCGTCCTCGCGAAGAACGTCCGCGTCCTTATGGCGGCGGGGGCGGCGGCGGCGGTGGTGGTGGTGGTGGTGGTCGACGATCATTCGCGAATAATCGCCGCTAAATCCGGTCACTCTGTAGGGGAAGCAGGCTGCTTCCTGAATGACGGGATGCTAAGAGCATCCCCTACAGTTGAGCCGCTAAGACATTGACAATGATTGACTCTGAAAAGGCGATCGAGTTGGAGGGAACGATCATGAGTGTGTTACCTGGAACAATGTTTCGGGTCGCGCTCGCGAACGATCATCTTGTGCTTGCGCATATTTCGGGCAAGATGCGCAAACGTTTCATTCGTCTGACGGTGGGTGATCGTGTGAGAATGCAGATGTCACCCTACGACACCGCCAAAGCGCGGATTGTTTACCGCCTCTGACATGGCCAGGCGATTTTATTTCGATCCGCCGCGACGGAAACCGAAACCGAAGGGTGCCGATCTGAAAAGCTTGCTCGTGCGTTGTCCTTCCACTTCGAAACTCACTGACACCGGTCGCACGATTGAACAGAAACTCTGGCCGGAAGCAAAAATGGTGCGGCAAAAATTTACCTGCGCACACTGTGGCGCTGTCCATACCTGGACCAAGGAAGACGTTGTGCTCGGAAGACCGGTTTCTTGAGCTGATCAGTGACAAGTGACCACGGTCAGAGGTCAGACATAGGACACAACAGATCGGTCATAACAACAATAACATGATTTTTCGTATCCCTACCGATCGCATCAATTGGACGACGAGCGCGTTCTTGATCGGCACTCTCTTTTTAACACTCACCGCGGTCCCTCTTTACCTGTGGTATTTCGGGTTTGACTGGTTTCATTTCGCGATCTGCGCAGTTTTAGGGATCGCCACCGGATTCAGTATCACGCTCGGTTATCACCGGTTGTTTACGCACGCGACGTTTCGCGCACGGTTCCCGGTGCGTTTGTTCACGCTCATCTTCGGCGCGGCGGCCTTTGAAAATTCAGTCCTTATGTGGGCGAGCGATCATCGTCGGCATCATAAACACGTCGATCATGACGAAGATCCGTACGACATCAGCAAAGGATTTTTTCATGCGCACATGGGTTGGATGCTGTTCAAGCTCTGGCCGCAACCGCCGATCGATAACGTGGCCGATCTAAAAAAAGATCCGTTGGTGATGTGGCAGCATAAACATATTCACTTGCTCGCTGTACTGGTGAGTTTTGGTCTGCCGACTTTGCTCGGCGCGCTGTGGGACGGCTGGGTCGGCGCGCTCGGTGGTTTTCTCATTGGCGGCGTGGCCAAAGTCGTCATGCTTCAACATGGTACATTCCTGATTAACTCGGCGTGCCATACCTTCGGGCGGCAGCCGTATTCCACCCGATGCAGTGCGCGTGACTCGTTTTTCATGGCGCTGTTTACCATGGGCGAAGGTTACCATAATTATCATCACGAGTTTCAGCACGATTATCGTAACGGAGTGAAGCCATGGCAGTGGGACCCGACGAAATGGTTGATTTGGACTTTCTCCAAGATCGGGCTAACGAGCGGTTTGCGTCGCGTACGGGCGGAACTGATTTCTTCGACCGAAGCAAACGTGCGAAAGACAGCGACGAGTCAGCCCGGAAAAATACCTAACGAGCATCACTTCGCGCGCGAAATAACGCAGGAAAATGGCGTCATTGCGCGCTGACTTCGCCGTTGCGCTTTCAGATATATTTCGGAATTGTTGCTAGTCGCCTGCAGAAAGTAAGAAGTAAGAGTTAGCGGAAGTAACAGGGTGTGAGTAACCGGGTTGGCCCCACGGTCAGCTCCCCGTCTTTCCGAGCGCCGTACTGAGGCGTTTGAAGCTGGCCTTGGGCCAGAGCTTGCTAGTCGTATAGTAATCCCGGAACGACTGGGTTCTCTTCGGCAGCTTTAGCCACTTCGCTTTCCACCGAGTGTAGATGTGCACGTCCGGCTTTAAGCCGCTGGGCTTGTCGAGCGTTCCGACGCGCACGAATCGGAGATTGGGCCTGCGCCCGTAGTCGCTCCAGAGCGCGGTCTGACACCTGGGGCAGCGGTGGATATCGTGCGGACCGTTCTTGCGCGGCACCGGCACGGCGACCGGCTTGCCGCGGAGCAGCTCGATCGCTTGAGTCTCGATGATCGCGTTGAGTACAAAGGCGCTGCCCGTCAGTCGCTGACAATCGTCGCAATGACAGCAGTGTACAAACATTGGCTTGTCGAGGAGCTGGTAACGGATGGATCCGCACGCGCAGCCTCCGGTGACTTTCTTTATCATGCGGAACGATCCGGGCGAGGCGAACGGTTCTTTAATAGTGTGCGCCGATGTATTCCCACATCTGGTGATGCCAGTAGGGCCATTCGTGACCGCCTTCTGGACCCCAGTCGTCCAGATGATGAGCAATGCCGCGGTTCTTGAGAATCTCCGACATACGGTACGTCGGCCCGCTGTTTTCCCACGGACCACAGCCGGTCACGAGGCGGATATCGCAACCCGCGTACTGATGGAGATACCACGGGTCACTCTGATTCGCGACATAATCCACCGGGTTATTGAAATAGAAGTTGTCGTCATACAGTCCGTCCATGGAGTCTCGCATGTCGTAGATGCCCGAGAGCGCGTAACAGCGTTTCACGTGGTGGGGATGCTTGAAGAGAGTGTTAGCCGCGTGATAGGCACCCAACGATGCACCTAACGTGGCGATCCCGATGCCCGGCGTTTGGCACTGGGAGTCGATGAACGGGAAAACCTCGTTCGCCACATAGTCGTCGTACTGCGCCTGCATCCAGCTTCGATGGAAGGGATGCACTCCCTTGTTTTGGAATGAATCGCTGTTCACGCTGTTGATGCAGAACATTCGGATGCGGCCCTGCTCGAGATACGGACTGAGGGTGCGAATCATGCCCTGACCTTCCATCTCCGATTCGTCGCCGCAGCTCGTCGGGAAGGCGAGGATGGGCGCGCCGTAATTGCCGTAAATGGCGACACCCATGTCGCGATTGAGACGGTGCGAGTACCAATGCTGATGGTCACGATGCATGGCTTGCGAGGATAGCGGGTTGATTGTCGGGCTCAAGCCTGGTTTCAACAATCACGTGCGCCGCGTACATGCTGGGAGCCCGCCAATCGCCGGCGCCATTTAGCATCAGCATTTCGAAAAGAGGAATTTTGGGGCAGAGCTTACTATCGACACAGGATTGTTAGTCACCTTACTTTGAATCGAGAAATTGAAACTCTCACTTAACAGCGCGGAGCCGAACGTTAATTTCGTGGGTGAGCGCCCGATGAAATCGGGCAGGATGCAGCGGTTGTCATCAGTTCGGCGTGCTGGTCGGATGTAAGGGCGCCGGTTAGTTCCACGCCGACGTCGATCCTGTCAATTATGCCGTCTCCGGTGAGACATTCTTCACAATCGTGCGCGTGGATGCGCGAGTGCCGCAGCGAAACCACGACGTTGTCCAGCGGCCATTTTCTTTTCCGGGCCTGCAATCCCACCATCATCGACGTGCAGGCTCCAAGCGATGCCATCAGGTAGTCGTAGGGGTCGGGAGCGGTGTCCGTGCCTCCGACACTGGCTGGTTCGTCCGCCTGGAAGCGGTGCGTTCCAGCGTAGATTTCCTGAAGAAAAGTGTTTCCGCCTCCGCGTACAACTACGTGAGGATGTGGGAAGTTCTGTGGCTGAGGTGAAGTCGCTGGTGCCGTCAAAGTCTCCGTGGTTGTGTTCATAGTTCGTTTTCCTCTCAGGCCATAATTTTGCTCGAGCCGAGGAGGGCACTTTGCCAAACTTGTGAAACGATGACCATTTCTTGCCCCAGAATGAACACGAGCTCTTCGCGTTTATGGAAAAAACGCGGCAAAATCTTAACTCGTTGAATCGTTAGATTGGAAGCGGTGAAAACATTGACTCACTGTGGCGCGATCGCAGGGCGTCGCGCTCTCAAAATATATTTCTGAATTTTTCCAGTCGCCGTTTTGGGTAGCTCGTTAACGAAGGTGACGCTATGCGGCGCTTTGAAGTGCGCGAGCTTCGCCCGCGCGAACTCGCACAGCTCGCGCTCATTTGCAGTTGCGCCTTCGTGGAGAACAACAAAGGCATGCGGCGCTTCGCCCCATTTTTCATGTGGGAACCCGACGATCGCAACCTCCTGCACAGCCGGGTGTCTCAAAAGCACACCTTCGACTTCGACCGAAGAAATATTCTCGCCGCCACTGATGATAACGTCTTTCAAACGGTCGCGAATTTCAACGTAACCATCCGGATGCACGACCGCAGCGTCGCCGGTATGAAACCATCCGCCGCGTAAAGCCTTTTCGGTCGCTACCGGGTCGTTGTAGTAACCGGCCATTATCACGTTGCCGCGCGCAATTATTTCCCCCTGACTAACACCATCGTGCGGCACGTCATTGTTTTCCGTGTCCACTACGCGCAACTCGCCCGAGGTAATCAACTCGACACCCTGGCGCGCTTTGATTGCGGCCCGTTCGCTGATCGGCAGTGGCGCGTGTTCCGCCCGCGCCTCGCAAACCGTGATGAACGGCGCTGTCTCGGTCAATCCGTACACGTGCGTGATGGTCCAGCCCAAATCTTCTTCAAGGCGCTGGATGGTATTGGCTGCAGGCGGCGCACCGGCGGTGATAACGTGAATTCCTTTCGGCGCGAGGCGACGCAGATTTGCCGGCGCGTTTGCCAACGAAATCAAAACCGTCGGTGCTGCGCATAACGTGGTGACTTGCTCGACTGCCATCAACTCGAAGACAGCGCGCGGCTCGACTTTGCGCAGACAAATGTGAGTCGCTCCTGCTGCGGTTACGGTCCACACGAAGGTCCAGCCGTTGGCGTGAAACATCGGCAGCGTCCACAAATAACGATCGGCACACGTCATCGGCGCATAAAGCAGCGTGCCGACAGAATTCATCCAGGCGTTGCGATGTGTGATCATCACACCTTTCGGCCGCGCGGTTGTG
>DASXOI010000032.1:0-6740 GCA_036494375.1 Candidatus Udaeobacter sp. | reverse complement strand
TTGCCAGCTCGCTGAATTCTTTCATTTTCATGATTGTTATGCAGTCCTCACGTGATGGCGTGTTAAAAACTTCGTGCGCACAGGTAGTTTGTCGGCGGCAAGGCGCAGAGATTCACGCGCGACCGATTCCGGTATGCCATCAAGCTCAAACAAAATGTTGCCGGGCCGCACTGTGGCTACCCAAAACTCGGGCTGGCCTTTACCCTTACCCATGCGCGTTTCTGGCGGGCGCGCCGATACTGGCTTATCCGGGAAAACACGGATCCACAATTTTCCTTTGCGCTTCATGTTGCGAGTGAGCGCGACACGGGCGGCTTCCAGTTGCGTGTTGGTGATCCACGCGCGTTCAAGTGTCTGCAAACCAAACTCGCCAAAATCGATCCTCAGGTTGCGCGAAGCAGTCCCCTTTCGACTCCCGCGCTGGGCTTTCCGATACTTCACACGTTTTGGCATCAATGGCATAGAAAGTCCTCTTAAACTTCAGCTGGTTCGGGTGGCGGCGGTGGCGGAGCGGCAGGTGCAGGCGGCGGTTCAGCGGGGCGCTCTTCTTTTCTGCAGATCCAACATTTCACACCGATTTTGCCGTAAACTGTGTTGGCCTCAGCAAAACCGTAATCAATCGGTGTGCGCAGCGTGTGCAGTGGAATCTTTCCCTCGCGGTACCATTCCGAACGCGAAATCTCAGCGCCGTTCAGTCGACCGGAGCTACGGAGTTTGATCCCTTCCGCGCCAAAATCCATTGCTGTTTGCACAGCTTTCTTCATCGCGCGCCGATAAGCGATGCGGCGTTCAATCTGCAGCGCAACGTTTTCGGCGACCAGCTGCGCGTCGATCTCCGGTGTCTTGATTTCCTGGATATCGATTTTCACCTGTTTGCCGTCGGCCATCTTGGAAATTTCTTCCGTCATCTTCTCGATTTCCGCGCCCTTGCGTCCGATCACAATTCCAGGACGCGCGGTGTGAATGGTCACGCGAATGGAATTCCACGCCCGCTCGATCACAATTTTCGCGACAGCCGCAAATTGCAGCTTCTTCTTCACGTAATCGCGAATCTTCAGATCATTGTGCAAAAACGCGGGGAACTCCTGTGGCGAAGCGTACCAGCGCGAGCGCCAGTCGCGATTCACGCTCAGCCGGAACCCGATTGGATTAACTTTTTGTCCCATAAATTTACTTTGATTGTTTCTTGGTCTTCGGAGACCGCTTCGGCTTAGCTGACTTTTGATCCGGAACCGTCGCTGCATCCTGCGTCGCTTCGCCCGCACCGTCCTTCTTCGCCGCTTTCTTTTCCGCTTTCTGCTTCGCTTTTCGTGTTTCCCGCGTCTCGATGACAATCTCGTCCGAGAGTACGATGCGAATGTGACTGGTTCGCTTCAAAATCTGGCTGGCACTCCCGCGAGCACGCGCCATGATACGTTTCAAAGTCGGTCCTTCGCCGACGGTCGCTTCCTTCACTACCAAACCGTCGGGTTTGAGGTTCGCGTTGTTCTCTGCGTTGGCGATTGCGCTCTTCAGCGTTTTGGCGATCAGAAACGCCGCTTTTTTCGGCGTGAATGCTAACAAATCGAGCGCGGCCGAAACAGGCAAACCCTGGATTTCACGCGTGACTTCGCGCACTTTGAAGGCCGAAATCCGCGCATATTTGTATGTCGATCTAATTTCCATTATCTCAAACTCACATCGGGTTGCGCATCCACCTGGAGACGATCCCCTACCTTTATTTTTTCCTTCTTCGAATCCATTTCCTGAACCACCGCGCCGCAGATTTTTTGCCGCACATCGACCACCCTCAACGTCGCGATCTTTCGGTGGTCGCGCATCACCCGCATTGGCATTCCAATCCTAACTCCCTGTTTTTCGCCGAGGTTGCCGACGACAAACGACCACTCCTCCTTGACACTGATCACGTTGCCGCCCATCAAACTCGGCTCCGGCGCTTCTGGCGGATTTGTGGATTTCGTGACCAGCTCGTTTGTGCTGCGCAATTGCGTTTCAACATCCATCCGCGCCTGCGCGTCGTCGCCTTGCGATGTTTTAATGTAGCGCAAGATTGCTTCATTCAGCCGCAGCATCTGATCGCGAAACTCGTCGCGCTTTTTCTGCGCCAGTTGAAGATCGCTCACGGCGGCCAGCAAACGCTGCTCCAGCTTCGACCTGTCCTTATTCGCCGACGCCAGGCCCAGCGCTTCCATTCGCAATTGCAGATCGGAATACCTGCGGCGCAGCTCTTCCGCCTGCGCATTCGATTCAGCCAGGCTACTGGTCAATGCCTTCACAGATTCCTGGGCAACGGATAATTGCTTTTGCAATTCATCATTTTCCGCTGTCGCAGGTTCTGCTGTCGCCGACCGCGTTACGGTTTCAATTTTGGATTCTGACAAAGAACTGTTTCCCTGCGCTTGCACTGCCGAAGCAGCCATCAAGCACAACCCTATTGCTAACTGCAAAATACCGATTCCCAATTTGAAACGGCCGTCGCCGCGTCTCTTCAATTGGCAATTAGAAATCGGCAATCGAAAATTCTTTCTTATTTCGTCACCTTCGCCGTATGCGAACCGTGTTTCCGAAACACGCGTGTGGGCGAAAATTCCCCGAGCTTGTGACCAACCATGTTCTCGGTGACAAAAACGGAATGAAACGTTTTTCCGTTGTGCACCAAAAACGTGTGGCCGACAAAGTCCGGCGTCACCATCGAGCGTCGCGACCAGGTCTTGATCGGTTTCTTGACGCTCGACGCGTTCATCTTGTCGATCTTCTCAAGAAGATGCGACTCGACGAAGGGTCCTTTCTTTAACGATCTAGCCATAAATTGTCAAATTTGCTGTCATCCCGAGCGAAGTCGAGGGGTCCCGAGGCGCTATCTTTAGGGAGCGTTGCGGGATCCTTCGACTCCGCTTCGCTTCGCTCAGGGTGACTGCTTCACGATTTTTTCTTCGCTCGTCTCCTTTCCAAAATGAATCGGTCACTCGGTTTATGTTTCGAGCGCGTCTTAAAACCTTTCGCCAATTGTCCCCACGGACTGACCGGATGATGGCGACCACCGCCTCCTTTTGATTTCCCCTGGCCGCCGCCCATGGGATGATCGATCGGGTTCATGACCATACCACGCACGTGCGGGCGTCGGCCTTGCCAGCGAGTACGTCCTGCTTTGCCGCTCGAAACATTCATATGATCGACATTGCCAACCTGCCCAATAGTCGCGAAGCAGTTCCCATGAATCCGGCGAATTTCGCCCGAAGGCATTTTCACCAGTGCATATCCGGCTTCGAGAGCAGTAAGCGTCGCCTGTTGCCCCGCGCTGCGCGCGACCTGGCCGCCGCGCCCCGGAGTCAATTCGATGTTGTGAACATTTGTGCCTAAAGGAATTGCACGGAGCGGCAGCCAATTCCCCAAATCAGGCGCGACATCATTTCCGGCATTGACAGTCGCTCCAACTTTAAGCCCACTCGGCGCGAGAATGTAACTCAGTTCGCCATCGGCGTATTTGATGAGAGCAATGCGCGCCGAGCGATTCGGGTCGTACTCAATGCCCATCACTTCCGCTGCGACACCATGCTTACGCCGTTTAAAATCAACTTTGCGATATTTGTGTTTATGACCGCCGCCGATATGTCGCGATGTTAGCCGACCACGGTTATTACGACCGCCGCTTCTTTTCTTCGGCTGAAGAAGGCTCTTTTCAGGGCGCCACTTCGTGATTTCATCGAATGCAGGCAGCGACTTGAAACGCTGCGCCGGCGTGAGCGGGCGAAATTCTTTAAGTGCCATAACTTTCTCGCGATCAGACCAGGTCGATCTTGTCGCCCTCCTTCAAAGTCACGATTGCTTTCTTCCACCGCGGGCGACGTCCAAGAGGTCCGCGCAGACGTTTCTCTTTGCCAGCGTAATTACACGTGTTCACATTCACGACCGTTTTCTGAAACAGCCGTTCGATTGCGTTCTTGATCTGAATCTTGTTCGCCTTCGGGCTGACGCGAAAGACATACTTGTTCTGTTTCTCGCTCATCAACGTCGACTTCTCAGTCAGCGACGCAGTCTTAATAATATCGTGCTCGTTCATCGCGTTCTTTCCGCCAATTTTTCCAAGGCCGCATGGGTAACGAGAATTTTCTGGAACGCGAGCAGTTGCTCCGTGTTGACATCCGCCGCAGTGGAAAGTTTCACCGGCTTTACGTTGCGGGCCGACTTGAAGGTTTTCTCATCAAACGAATCGGAAACGATAAGCACTCTCCTGGCATCAGTTTGTTTTTTGAGAAGATCGACGAACGCTTTCGTCTTCAGCTCTGAGACAACAAAATTGTCGATGGTCAAAACATCGCCGGCATTGATGCGTTCACTCAGCGCTTTTCGAAAAGCGAGCCGACGAACGGACTTTCCAACTTTCTTCGAATAATCACGTGGCTTGGGGCCAAAAACGACACCGCCACCTCGCCAAATCGGCGATGATTTGTAACCTGCCCGGGCACGCCCTGTTCCTTTTTGCCGCCACGGCTTTGCGCCTGACAAATCTACTTCGGCTTTGGTCTTCGTATTGGCGGAGCCAGAACGCCGCGCCGCGCGCATCGCCACTACCGCATCGTGCACAGCCTGCGTGCCGCGACCGTCCTCGATCAGGCCGATCTTTGCTTCTTTCGCTTCGGCTTTGGTTAAAACTTTCGCGCTCATTGCTTCTGCGCCATTTCACGCAGGGTCTTCGGCTTCTTCGCCTTCTCTTCTTCCTCATGCTGCCGGTGCTCGGCATGCAGAGCCTGGAGACGTTCTGGATGTTTAATGGCAGGCCGTACAATCACATAACTGCCGTTCGCTCCTGGCACAGCACCGCTTATCAAAATAATTTTTTCGGCTTCGCGCACCTGCATCACCTGTAGATTTTGCACCGTCACGCGCTCATCGCCCATGTGACCGGGCATTCCCTGGTTCTTCCAAATGCGTCCGGGCGTGGAACGATTGCCAACCGCGCCGATGCGCCGATGCGTCTTCGAACCGTGCGCCGCTCCCTGCCCATGGAAGTTGTGCTTCTTCATCACGCCTTGAAAGCCTTTGCCTTTCGAGCGGCCAATCACATCGACGAAGTCGCCCGGCTGAAATTGCGTAACGCTCAAGTTAACATCGCCTTCGGGAAGATCGTTTCGTAGGCGAAATTCGCGCACCCATCGCTGCGGCCCAACTCCGGCCTTCTTGAATTCACCGACCAATGCCTTCGACAAGCGCGATTCCTTTTGGGTGCCGAACCCGATCTGCACGGCCGAATAGCCTTCGTTGTCTTCCGTCAGACGGCGTAACAAAACATTATCGCCAGTCGCGATCACAGTGACAGGACACAGTCGACCTTTGGCGTCGTAAACGCTGGTCATACCAATTTTTTGTCCTAGAAGTCCGATGCTCATTTGTCCGTTCGTCAACCCGAGTGCAGTCGATGGATCCCGAGGTGTTACCTTTAAGGTAGCTTTGCGGGATTCTTCGACTTCGCTGCGCTTCGCTCAGAATAACAGTATTAATGCTTAAATTTTAATCGTGATGTCAACGCCCGCAGGCAGGTTCAGTTTCTTTAATTCGTCCACTGTCTTCGAGGTTGGCTCGATGATGTCCAGCAACCGTTTGTGAGTACGAATTTCAAATTGTTCCATCGATTTTTTGTCCACGTGCGGTGAACGATTCACCGTGAACTTTTCGATCAGCGTCGGCAGCGGAATCGGTCCAGCGACGCGCGCGCCTGTTCGTTTGGCGGTATCCACAATCTCGATGGCGGATTGATCCAGCATGCGGTGATCGAACGCTTTCAGGCGAATGCGGATGCGCTGGCCATTGCTCATTTCGCCTCCTTTTGATCAAGAATCGCCGCAACCAAATTCGCCGGGACGGGCTCAAAGGACGACGGCTCCATCGAATAACTCGAGCGGCCTTTCGATAACGACCGGATCGCGGTTGCATATCCGAACAATTCCGCCAGCGGCACCAACGCGTGAATGATCACCATGTTGCCGCGCGTTTCGATGCTGTTGATAGCACCACGGCGCCGGCTTAAGTCGCCGCAAATATCACCCTGATATTCTTCCGGCGTGATGTTCTCGACCTTCATGATCGGCTCCAACAGGATTGGTTTGCCTTGCTTGAAGCCGTCTTTCATCGCGAAAATCGACGCCATCTTGAATGCGAGCTCGTTGGAATCGACTTCGTGGAACGAGCCGTAAACGATATCCACTTCCACATCGACAACGGGGTAACCGCCCAATACGCCATTGAGCACCGCTTCGTCGATGCCTTTCTTCACCGCGGGAATGTATTCCCTCGGAATAACGCCTCCCACGATCTTGTTCTCAACTGTAAGACCGGTTCCGCGCGTGCCGGGACGCACATCCACTTCCACGTGTCCATACTGACCGCGGCCACCTGATTGCTTAATCAATTTGCCAACGCCGTGGGCGCTGGCGGTGATGGTTTCGCGGTATGCGATCTGCGGTTTGCCAGCGTTTGCGTCGACTTTGAATTCTCGGAACATCCGATCACGAATGATCTCCAAGTGCAGCTCGCCCATTCCGGCGATGATGGTCTGGCCGGTGTCCTCATGCGTGTAGACGCGGAAAGTAGGGTCTTCTTCGGCGAGGCGTTGCAAAGCGGTACCCATTTTTTCCTGGTCTAATTTCGTCTTCGGCTCAATCGCCATTGAAATAACTGGATCGGGGAAGGATGGCGGCTCCAGAAGGATTGGGTGGTCTTCGTCGCAGAGCGTATCGCCAGTC
>DASXOI010000031.1:0-16944 GCA_036494375.1 Candidatus Udaeobacter sp. | reverse complement strand
ATCGATGTCGTGGAAAAGCGTTAGCAGCGCCATGTCTGAAAACAAATCTGTATCGCCTGTGTGATAAATTGTCGGCCCGCCGCGAATGGTAATTACAAAACCTCCCGGCGCACCGCCATGACGCAGCGCATGACGATCATCGGCGGCGACACCGGATCCATGATGCGCGCGAACGAACGCCACTTTTACTTCCCCATCCAGCAGCGTCAGTTCGCCGCCAAAATGACCAACCGTGTCCGTTTCCGCCTGCTCCGCCGGATAACCGAGATGTTTCACAATCGCGTCGGCTAAATCGAATGTTGCTACCAGTTTTGCGCCCGTCTTTTTCCCGATCTCGACCGCGTCGCCGACGTGATCGGAATGACCATGCGTGATCAGGATGAGATCGACTTGCTTGAGCGCGGCGATTTCGGCTTTCGCATTTTCGAAAACAGGATTCGACAGCCACGGATCGACGAGCAGAACTTTTCCGCTCGGAGTCACAATTTTGAAAGCGGACTGACCATACCAAGTAAGTTGCGTATCCATGGAAATCACCAAATCGAAAAGCGTTGGTCTAGCAAGCGAAACGCGTTTCAAGGAGTGACGGCTTCCCAGCCGTCAAATAAGTTTCCAGTCGATGCCTCCCCGAGCCGTCGTTCCTTGGATTTTCGACATTCGACATCCGCCATTCGTCATTTTACCTGTGATTCGCGTTATGAATCACGAGCCTGCGCATCGGCACATTTCGACAAGTCACCCGCACATGGCGGCATTAATCAGACGATCGCGGCGATATGAAATCACGCCGGCTGTCACGCTCCATCCGTTCGATGCGCTGGCGGAATCCATCGCTTACCAGCAGCTAAACGGAAAAGCCGCCGCAACAATCTGGGGCCGTGTACGCGCGCTTTATCCAAAAACAAAATGGCTCGACCCCGGAAAAGTTCTCGCCACACCGGATGAGAAACTTCGCGGCGCTGGTCTTTCCCGCTCAAAGACTGCGGCAATAAAGGATCTCGCCGCGAAGACACTCGATGGCACCGTGCCATCCGGACGCGCGCTTCTCCGGATGAGCGATGACGAAATCATCGCCCGCCTTACACAAGTGCGCGGTATCGGTCGGTGGACCGTCGAGATGCTTTTGCTGTTTGACCTCGGCCGGCCGGATGTCTGGCCTGTCGCCGATTACGGCGTTCAGAAAGGCTTCGCCAAAACTTTTCGCAAACGAAAACTTCCCACGCCGAAACAACTGATGAAGCACGGCGAGAAATGGCGCCCGTATCGCTCCGTTGCGGCCTGGTATTTCTGGCGAGCGCTGGATCAGCCTGGTTGAACAAGCGATCAAACCGTTCCCGCGTTTGTCATCTTGAGCGGAGCGAAAGATCTCTGATTTTTGCTTAAGTCCCGTGAATCATAACCACAGATTCTTCGCTTCGCTCAGGATGACAATGCGGGCTTTTATTTTTACCGATTTACGGTTCCACCTTCTCTAAGGGCATTGACTTTCCGGCGGCGCCTTAGTAAAACGAGGCGTTATGGCGATGATTCATGTTAATCGGGGCACTACGGGCCTCGGTGTTTTCTCCGAGCAGGAGATTCGCGAAGGCCTGAGCACTGGCCGCTTTGCGCCAACCGACATTGGCTGGCGCGAGGGTATGGCCACGTGGCAGCCGCTCTCGCAATTCCCAGAGTTCGGGGGGACTGCTGCGCCTGCCGTCCCGGCTGTCCAGCCTGGTGCAGCTCCGACGTCAACCACGGTTGCCGGACGTCCCGGTCTGCCGTGGGAACACCGGCAAGAGCGCGGCTTTTTCAACGCGTTCATCGAAACGCTGTCGATGGTGCTTACTCGTCCAGCCGAAGCATTTAGTGTGATGAAGCGCGAAGGCGGCCTGGGCGAGCCGCTAATCTACGCGCTCATAGGGGGATCCGTGGGCGGGATCGTGTCGGCTCTGTTCTCGCTCGGTTTTCAATCCATCGGGCTGTTTGCGGATAAGAATAACAGTCTTGCCGGGATGACTGGGATAGGAATCGGCTCGGTCGCAATGATTATCTTGGTGCCTCTGTTCCTCGCGATTTTTCTTTTCGTCTGGAGTGCGCTCGCGCATCTCTGTTTGATGATCGTTGGGGGTGCCAACCAACCTTTTGAGACTACGTTTCGGGTTTTGGCATTTACTCAAGGCTCAACTGGTCCCCTGCAGATCATACCGGTTTGTGGCGGACTAATTGCCGGGGTATGGGCGATCGTCTGCTACTGCATCGGATTGGCGCGCGCTCATGAAACCGACACCGGCCGCGCTGTTCTAGCCGTTTTTCTTCCGCTGATACTTTGTTGCGGCGGCGGAATGCTCATCGCATTTATGTTTATGGGCGCCTGGACTGCGTCGCATCATTAATATTCAGCAAATGCAGTTTTCTGTTCGGCGGCTTGCTCCGGGCGAACTTGACCACGAGTTGATTTGGTTGAGCGCTTCGGTTTTATCGCTCGGCATTGCGGCTGTCTGGTTAACAGTCGGGCTGCCGTGGCCGCACTGCGTGTTCCACAATCTTACTAACCTGCCGTGCGTCACGTGCGGAATGACGCGATGCGGGATCCAATTTTTTCACGGTCATTTTCTTGCGGCATTCCAGTGGAATCCGTTCGTGTTCTTCGTCCTTTGCGGCGTGATTGGTTTTGACGTATACGCGCTTGCAACACTCATAACGCAGACCCCGCGGCTGCGGATCCATCTTTCCACGCAGCGCGCGAAAACGTTTGTACGGATCTCAGTCATCTCTGCGCTCGCGCTAAACTGGATTTATTTGCTGCTGCACTGGCGCAATTTTTAGAAGCGAGGCGTCTGCTCCAAAGGTGTGCTTCAGAGAAGCATTTTGTGCTTTATCGTAAGCGTAGCACTAATGTCATTGACACCCTGCTTTAGCGGGGTGTTAACCATAGTCAACCGTCAGGAACCGCTTCAGCGGTTTGTCTTTTCAACCGTATATAAACCGCTAAAGCGGTTCGTCTGTTATAGCTGCCCGATGGCACCTCGCTGAAGCGAGGGGTTAATGAGACGATAACCCGAAGGTGCGTAGGCGTTAAATGTACGGCCGCCCGAGAGATGCGCCAGTGGCGAAATGTGTGTCCATTCGTGTCCATCTGTGGCTAATTTGCCGCCATGCGAATCGTGGTCACTGGCGGCGCCGGGTTTATCGGGTCGCATCTTGCCGAGAAGCTGCTCGCTGTCGGGCATGAAGTCGTCATCCTGGACGATTTCAACGATTTTTACCATCCGCAGATCAAGCACGCGAACATTGCTGGCTTCGCAAAAGACGTAACCATTTGTCACGTCGATCTTCGAGAGGGCGACTCGGTCCGAACTGTGTTTGGCCGCGAAAAAGTGGACGCGATTGTGCACCTGGCTGCGCGCGCTGGTGTCCGGCCATCCATTCAATTGCCGCGGCTTTATTACGACACGAACGTCATCGGAACGTTGCATCTTCTCGAGGCGGCACGCGTGACGGGAGTTGAACGATTTATCTTCGCTTCCAGCTCCTCTGTATACGGAGCTTCAAAGACCGTCCCATTTTCCGAGGATCAACATTTGACCCAGACAATCAGTCCATACGGCGCGACAAAAATCGGAGGCGAATTTCTTTGCTCGACGTATTCGCACCTTTACCAGATGCGGGTCGTAGCTCTGCGGTATTTTACTGTTTACGGTCCGCGGCAGCGGCCCGATCTGGCGATTCATCAATTCACCCGGCGCATTTACGCCGGGCAACCGATTGATCAGTTTGGAGATGGCAGCACGCAGCGCGATTACACCTACATCGATGATATCATTCAGGGCACGATGGCTGCGCTCAATTACGATGGCCCAATGTATGACGTCTTTAATCTCGGCGAGAATCGAACCATTCAGTTGAAAGATCTCATTTTGGCGATCGAAAATGCCGTGGGGAAAAAAGCAAAAATCAATCGGCTCGCGGAACAACCTGGCGACATGCCGCGCACATATGCCGATATTTCGAAGGCGAAAGAGTTGCTTGGCTACAATCCGACAACAAAGTTGAACGAAGGCTTGCCGAAATTCGTCGAGTGGTTTCGGCAGAGTCAAAGCGAATAGCTGGGGACCAAGGAGTGACGGCTTCCCAGCCGTCACGTTTATGACGGCTGCCCAAGCCGTCGCTCCTTGAAGGGCTGCTCTGTATGATTTCAGCACAGCTGTTGTAATCTTCTTTTGTGATTTCGAGGCTTCCTTTCGAGCAACGCGCCTGCTTTATCGCCGGCCAGGCAAAATCGGGCACCACGCTATTGGTGGCGTTGCTCGATAGTCATCCCGAACTGCTCGTCTTGCCTGAGGAAACAGCCTATTACCCAACGGTCCTGACCAAATATGCGCCGCGCGGCCGTCGGGCGCAGTTTCAATATCTGACCAAACAGTCGCTTTCGAACGTGCTATTCGGCGGCCCCTGCAAATGGGGCAAACGCAATTACGCGACATTTCCTCGCGAGCAATTTCTAGAGAGGTTTGAGCGCGCGGCATTCGATCCCACGAATGCACACGAGGATTTATTGGTCCTCATGGTCAAAGCGTACGCGGCAACACTTGGATGCTCGCTTGACTCGATCACACGCTGGGTAGAAAAAACTCCAGCGAATCGAAATCACGTCAGCGCGATCGTCGATCACTTTCCGCATGCCAAGATTCTGGTCACGCTGCGGGACCCACGAGCCATTCTCGCGGCGCAAATCGCGCTGGAGAAAACGCGGCAAACCGGACGGTTCTCGACTTACTACGTAATTGCGCATTGGCGGGTCGCCGCGAAACTCGCCAGACGCATCCGCGACGCGGAAGCTCCAGGGTTCGTCGTGCAGTACGAACGACTGGTGCGCGAACCAGCAAGAACGATGGAAGAAGTTTGCGGCTACCTTGAGATCGACTTCCACCCAGACACAGTGCTGACGCCGACAAAAATGGGTCAGTTCTGGAGCGGCAACTCCGCGGCGCGCATAAACTTTTCGCAAATCAGCACCGAACCCGTCACGCGCTGGGAACGCGAACTTTCCAAGGATGAAATCGGGTGGGTGGAATGGCATTGCCGCGATCTGATGCCGGAGTTTGGCTACGAACCCCGGCTGAGCCGACGCGAATTACGTTATTTTGTTAGGCCGATTCGCGGCGAGCGCCCACGAGAATATCTCAAATCGCGAGCGTATTCGCTGCGCGACGATTGGATTCGAGGCGCAGCCTAAGGCGTCTGACTTGCAATTCGTGGTAAGCAAGCCATAATGAGCGCGAGATGTCGGGAATCTTCTTCGATCTTCCGAGCGTCCGGTTCCTACAACGATTCAGATTTCTTGAACTGATGCTGCAAACCTTCGCGGCATCACTGTTTCGTTCGTTGCGTGCGCCGGCTTGCGCTTTGAGACAAGGCCGTTCCCGGCATGACGAGGCGGAGTTTCCATCGGCGTCGCACAGTGCTTGGAACGAGTTTGACTCGGCTCTTGATGAGTCGCGCGCCACGGACGGTGTCCCGAGCCTTTTCGGGGCGCTCCGCCCTTTTGACAATTGGAAAACAGTTAAGGATCAACATGAACTCTTATTCATCGGGAAGACGCCAACGCCGCACGCGCGGTGGGGGGCGACGCACAGGAAACCAGGAACGTTTTCGGGGACTACAGGAACCGGCGAAGACGCAGAAAAAAACCTTCTGGCAGCGGGTTGCCGAATTTTTCGGCAACGGCGGCGACACAAAGAAAGCGCCAGCACAACCGCGTAATGGCACGCAGCCATCGCGTCCCGCGCGCAAACCAGAACGCGTTGAAGTCATCTCGCCGCGTCTCTACGTTGGCAACTTGTCGTTCGATGCTACCGAGAGCGATCTCTTCGAATTGTTCAACGGCGTTGGACACGTGCAAAACGCAGAGGTCGTAAGCTATCGGCACAATCAGCGCTCGAAAGGTTTTGCGTTTGTGCAAATGCAAACCGTCGAGGAAGCGAAACGCGCGGTGGAGGAATTGCACGACAAGGAATTCCTCGGTCGCAGGCTTGTTGTGAGCGGCGCGAAATCCGATCAGCATCAGCCGCACTAGGGCGTGAAACAAGGAATGACGGCTTCCCAGCCGTCATCAGTGATTTTCGACCGCTGCCCAAGCCGTCGTTCCTTGAACAGGCAGCCGCGTGGCTATCTCTTAATCTCGAGATAGGCGCGCGCCTCGACGTGATTCGTCCCGGGCTGGAACTGTTCGACGCGCATTTGTTTCAAGAACCAACGGCCCTCGATTTTTTGCGCCGAGACCACCTCGAAGCGTTTGATTAGTTTCGCGTCCCAGTCGTAGCCCTCCATACGCATCAGTGCGCCGCTCGCCTTATCGACCCACAGCAATACGTTCGAATACGGCGAGTCGTGCGAGGGCGCGCGCAACTGCAATTTCCAACACTTCCGGGTGCGGACATTTTCCTCGCCTACTACGCGCGCAGTGGGCCAGTAGAGAAATTTGAATGCAAGATCTCCGTACAACACGATTGTGCCGTGAATTTTTTCCTGGAGCTTCGACGCTCCTACCTTTTCGGTTCCGGAGTCGTTTACCAACTCGAGGCGTGAGCTGTTTTCGCCCAGACGCAGCTCAAGAGTCTCATCCGGATCGGTGAATGTGTACCGGATTAAAGGACCATTCTGCATCAGACGAAACGGAACCACCGTGTCTTCTTGACGAAGTTGCCCTTGCAGATCGATCTGCTGGCGCGATTCAACCATGCGAACTGAATCGAGAATGTCTTTCGCGGAGGGCGGCGGCTCGGCGAAAACCGACAAGGGCGTCACCGCAAAGCAAATGACAAAGCACGCATAGCGAATCGAATTTCTGTCGTTCCGAGCGAAGTTGAGGAATCCCGTGGCGAGAGCCTTGAAGTAATTCCACGGGATCCTTCGACTTCGTTCAGGATGACGGCTGTGCAAACTGGGCTTCGTCATCATTTCGACATTCCTCATTCGTGCTTCGTCGTTCGCTCGCGTTTGTTTATTAGAACGCTAGCGAGTAAAACTTAAATCCGATTGATCCTTATTCGCATGGAGCAGTCCCTTTTTCACGGCATTAACCAACAATGGACTAGTCCGGCCCTCGACTTGTTCATGGCGGGCTTGAGCGATTCTCAAATTTGGAGGCCGTTTCTCATTGCAATTGGAATTGGTGCGCTGGTTTTCGGCGGATTCAAAGCGCGCGCATTGGTTATTTGTCTGGGGATCTCTCTGGCAATCGCCGGACTGATCACAAGTACATTAAAATCCAGCGTGGCCCGTCAGCGGCCAAAACAAGTCCAGAGTGTCCGGATGGTACAGTTACAAAAAGCGCGACCAAAGTTTTTTACTCTCTTTAAGAAGCCGACGATTCGATTTTCTGATTCGTCGGATCGCACCCGGTCGGGACCATCGTTTCCGTCTGGACACACGGTAAACAACACGATTGCCGCAACGTATTTTACCTTGTTTTACCGGCGTCGTGGCTGGCTGTACTGGTTTGTCGCGCTAGCGGTTGGATATTCGCGAATTTACCTCGGTGCTCATTGGCCAACCGACGTGATGGCTACGCTCTTTCTCGGCATCGGTGAAGCATTGCTTTTGCTCAGCCTCTTTGAGATAACTTGGAGAGTTGCGGCACAGAAATGGATGCCGAATGTGTTCGCGCGCCATCCGAGCTTACTTGGTAGGGCGCGACCGCCGGGCGCGCCGGAACGGGCTACATGAGCACCACGCGCGCAGTCTGGCTCTTTGTCGCCGCGCTGACGGCGATTCGTTTTTCACTTTTGGCAACAACAGATCTCTCATTTGACGAGGCGCATTACTGGATGTGGTCGGAGCGACTGGCGCCCGCCTACTTCAGCAAGGGACCTGGCATCGCTTTTGCCATACGCGCGAGCACCGCTGTTTTTGGTGCGAACGAGTTTGGTGTTCGCTTCTTTAGTCCCGTGCTCGCAGCGGCCACAAGTCTGCTCCTGTTCTATTTTGCGCGCCGTTTGTTCGGCGCTAGCGCCGCTCTGTGGACAGTCATCGCTTTGAATGCCACGCCGATTTTCAACATTGGCGCGATCGTGATGACGATCGATGCGCTATCGATTTTCTTCTGGATGGCAGCGATGTTTACCTTCTGGCTCGCGGTAGAAAACCGCGAACGCTTTCGGGGCTCATGGTACTGGCCGCTTACAGGTCTGCTGATCGGATTGGGCTTTCTCTGCAAGTACACGAACGCGTTCGAATTAATTTCGGTGTTACTCGTGCTTGCGCTCGTGCCACGGCTACGACGCGAATTCAAACGCTCCGGCGTGTATTTGCTGATCGCCATGTTCGTTCTTTGCACGATTCCGCCGATCGTCTGGAACGCACAGCACGCCTGGATCACCCTCGCGCATTTGCGCTCGCGCGGGAATCTCGACCGCGGCTTTGGATTTCATCCGACTGAGGTGCTCTCATTTCTCGGGCAACACTTCATCGTTTACTCGCCGCTGCTGTTTCTGGCGCTGTCCTGGGGTGTGATCGCAAGCTGGCGGCGTATCAATCAGCAGTTCAAAGTTCTATTCTTAATGTGGTTTGGCTTGCCGGTATTTGGTTTTTACCTGCTTCTGTCGCTCAACAAGAGCGCCGCACCAAACTGGGATGGGCTCGCTTTTTTTGGTTTCGGATTGGTCGCGACGTATTTCTGGTGGCATCGGCTTCAAGCCAGCGCGCTTTTGCGCATATGCGCCAGTGTCGCTGTCTTGGTGGGAATGGTCATGAGCCTGGTCGCGTTGAACACAGATTTGCTGCGGATGGCCGGTTACAAATTTCAGCGTAGCGATCCGAGTGATCGAATGCGCGGATGGAAAAGCGCGACCGAAGCGCTGGAAAAAATGCGCAACGATCTTGAAACGCAACTGGGCGAGAAACTCTTTCTCATTGCTGACGCTCGAGATCGCGCGTCGGAAATTTCGTTTTATCTGCACGACAAACGAGTTGAAGGCCCGGGGCATCCGCCGGTTTACATTCCTGAATCGCAGGACATGGTGAATCAGTTTTCGTTTTGGCCGCGCTACGATCAGTTCGTGGAGCTGAAACCTGGCGCACAATTGCCGGAGGGCGAGGTTTACACCGAAGAGAACGGCATCAATTTGTTCGTAGGACGAGATGCGGTTTTCATCAGGGCTGGAGAAAAGGGACGTGTGCCTCGCAATATTCAGGCGGCATTTCAATCAACTGAGCTGGTGGGAACAATCGAAGTGTCGCGTTTTGGAAAGGTGATGCGGATTTGGCAGATGTTCCTCTGTCGAAGTTATCGGACACTGCCGTTATGAGAAGCTATCCTAACGAGCTCTCAATACGAGTCGTCCTGAGCGAAGCGAAGCGGAGTCGAAGGATCCCGCGGCGAAGCTTAAAGATAACGCTAAGGGATTCCTCGACTTCGCTCGGAATGCCACGCCTTCAACACGACTTCACGTCATCTTAAATAAGTCCCCATGAATCAGATTGCGAGTCCACCCCAAGTTTCTGTGATCGTGCCTCTCTTCAATGAAGAAGAAAATGTTCCGATCCTGCAAGCTGAGCTAAAAGCAGCGCTAAGGGGCATCGATCACGAATTCATTTTTGTCGATGACGGATCTGCCGATCACACCGTGGAGCGAATTGAACCCGCGCCAAATCTGCGAGTGATCCGTTTTGAAAAAAATGCCGGACAAAGCGCTGCGATTTATGCCGGACTGCAAGCGGCGCGCGGGGCAATTGTCGTTCTCATTGACGGCGATTTGCAAAACGATCCCGCCGATATTCCAAAATTGATTGATGAAATTTCGCGCGGCGCCGATCTTATTTGCGGTTACCGCGCGCACCGCAGAGACACACGTGTGAAACGGCTCACCAGCCGAATCGCAAACGCTGTTCGTAGCCGTTACACGAAGGACGGCGTTCGCGACACCGGTTGCACTCTTAAAGCCATGCGGCGCGAGTGCGTTGGCGCGCTGTTTCCGTTTAAAGGAATGCATCGCTTTATTCCGGCGCTGATCAAAGACGCAGGGTATCAGCTGGTGGAAATTCCGGTCAACCATCGCCCGCGGCGGTTTGGTCAAACGAAATACGGTCTGGGCAATCGTGCCGTGCGCGCTACGACCGACATGTTCGGTGTGCGCTGGTTGCTTTCGCGGCGTTTAAATTACAAAATTCGGGAAGAGAAGTAGGAGCCGGCGCTTCCGAAAACACGCTTGTCAAGCTATGCGCTGCCGCTAAGCTTGGCCTCCCGCACGGAGCATCTGCATGTCCCTCGCCAATTTACTTTCTGCCGAGCAAATCATTCCCGAGATGAAAGCTACGGAGCGTTGGTCGGCTATTGTTGAGCTGATCGATCTGCTTGTTAGTCTCGGCAAAATTAAGTCCGCGGATCGCGATCCAATTCTGGCCGCGCTCAAGCAACGGGAGGAGACAATGAGCACGGGCATCGGATTTGGAATTGCCATACCGCATTGTTCATCCGATCGGCTCGACGAAGTGGTGGCTGCGTTCGGAAGGTCCACTAAAGGGATCGAGTTCGATGCGTTGGATAACGCTCCCGTGAAATTTGTCGTTCTTTTTATTGTACCAAAAAATCAATTTCAAACGCACCTGCGCACGCTCGCTTCCATAGCAAAATTTCTGAATGACCGCTCCGTGCGCGAGAGTCTTGCCAGCGCGAAATCCGCTGACGAAATTTTGGCGGTCTTTCGCGAACGTTCGTAGGAAAGTGGCGCAGGCAATCCTGCCTGCGAGATTGAAACTTGGCGAGCAGACATGATTGTCTGCTTCACTCGATGGATACGTTCCAATCACTTCTCGCGAAAAGGCTTTCCGACGGCTTGGCGCGCGCCGGTTTGCCTGAAGTCGGTGAGTTAACGCAGGCGACCGATCCGCGCTTTGGCGATTACCAGACTAACGTTGCGCTCGTACTTGGAAAACAGCGCGGCGAAAATCCGCGGGCGCTGGCAGAGAAGATCGTGGCGCAATTGGATGTTAGCGATGTGTCCGAACCGCCAACTGTCGCTGGCGCTGGCTTCATTAACTTCACATTGCGTCAGGCCACTGTCGAAAAACAGACCCTGGAAGTGTTGCGAGATGAACGTCTCGGCGTCGCCAAAACAGAATCACCACGTCGCATCGTCATTGATTTCGGATCGCCCAATGTGGCGAAACCGATGCATGTCGGTCACATCCGCAGCACGGCGCTGGGCGATGCACTGGCGCGCGTCGCTAAATTTCTTGGGCACGAAGTGATTCGCGATAATCACGTGGGCGACTGGGGAACACAGTTCGGGATGGTCATTTGGGGATGGAAGAATCTTTTGGATCAACAGGCGCTGCAGCGCGATGCGCTGGCCGAAGTTGTCCGCATTTACAAAGAAACAAACGAACGAGCGAGCAAGGACCCAGAAGTACGCGAAGCGTGTCGCCAGGAACTGGTGAAATTGCAGGCCGGCGATAAGGAAAACACAGATATTTGGAACGAATGCGTGGCGTTTTCGATGCAGGATTTCGAGCGCGTTTACCGATTGCTCGACGTGCATTACGACCTGCAATGCGGTGAAAGCTTTTACAACGACCAGTTGCCCGGCGTCGTAGATCGTCTCCTGAAGGCCGGGATAGCGGAAATCAGCGAAGATGCCGTGGTCGTCTTCTTCCATGATGATCCTGAGCTGACTGATAAGCCTTTAATCATTCGCAAACGGGACGGAGGATTCAATTACGCGACGACCGATGTCGCCACGATTGATTATCGGGTTAACGAGTTAAAAGCGGACGCGATCTGGTACGTCGTTGGCGCGCCGCAGACATTGCACTTCAAACAAATTTTTGCTGTCGCCCGTCGAGAAGGTTACAGCGCCGACCTGCGCCACGTCATATTTGGAAGTGTGCTGGGGGAAAATCGTAAGCTGATGAAGACGCGCTCGGGTGAAAATGTTCCTCTGCGCGAGCTTCTTGAGGAAGGATGCAGGCGTGCCCGAAAAATCGTGGACGAAAAGAATCCGGACTTGAGTGAGGATCAGAAGAATGACATCGCAGAGAAGATCGGAATCGGTGCCGTGAAATACGCCGATCTGTCGCAGTATCGGACTACGGATTATGTTTTTTCGTGGGACAAGATGCTTTCTCTGCACGGGAACACTGCGCCGTATTTGCAGAACGCGTATGTCCGGATTCGCTCGATCTTTCGTAAAGCAGGGGCCACAAGGAGTGACGGCTTCCCAGCCGTCACATCGCAAATCGACGGCTGCCCAAGCCGTCGTTCCCTGGAGCTCGCTGAGCCCGCTGAACTCAATCTTGCCAAACGAGTTTGTCAGTTCGCGGAGATCGTTCCGCAAGTGTTGAACGGGTTTCGTCCGAACATCCTTGCAAATTATCTATTTGAGCTGGCGAACAGTTTCCATGCCTTTTACGAAGCTTGCCCCGTGTTGAAGTCAGAAGAGCCCGCGCGCAGCTCGCGTCTGATGTTGTGCGATCTTACTGCGCGCGTATTGGAACGCGGCTTGGATCTGCTCGGGATCAAAGTCCCGGAGCGGATGTAAGAAAACGCTCAACGCCCAACATCGAACGCAGAATGTCAAAGGCCGATTCTGGATTTCGGCATTGGACGTTGGACGTTGGGCGTTGGACGTTTTCTTCCTGTTGTGAAAAAGGAGCATCCTCGCATTCCGACATGCACCTACCGATTACAATTCAATCGCTGGTTCACGTTTGCGCAGGCGCGCCAGATCGTTCCGTATCTGGACGCGCTGGGAGTGAGCGACGTTTATGCGTCGCCGTACTTTCAGGCAAGCCCCGAGAGCTTGCACGGCTACGACATCACCGATCATAACAAACTGAACACGGCGATCGGTTCGCGGGCGGATTATGACGCATGGATCGGGCAACTGCAGGCGCACAGCATGGGCCAGGTGCTGGATTTCGTTCCGAACCATGTCGGCATCGCCGACGATCGCAACGCATGGTGGATGGACGTGCTGGAAAACGGGCCGAGCTCGCAATATGCGCCCTATTTTGATATCGAGTGGCAGCCGCTGAAGACTGATCTCCGTAATAGAGTTCTGCTGCCAATTCTCGGTGACCAATACGGGCGCGTGCTGGAGCGGGGCGAATTACAGGTGCGGTTTGAGGAAGGAACGTTTTACCTGTTCAACGGCGAGCGCAGACTGCCGATCGCGCCCGGCACTTATCGCCACATCCTGGAAGTCGCGTTACAAAATCTGGCGGAATACAAAGACGACGACTTCTACGCGGAACTGCAAAGCGTTGTGACCGCACTTGAATATTTGCCGAAACGCACCGAAAGCGACCCGAAGCGGATCGCCGAGCGCGCGCGAGAGAAGGAAATCATCAAACGGCGGCTGGACCGTCGTTGTAACCAGGCGCCGCAGGTCCAACAGGCAATCGAGAAAGCACTCGCACAGATCAATGGGAATCCGGGGGATCCGCACAGTTTCGATAAGCTCGACGAATTGCTGAATGCACAGTCCTATCGCCTGGCCTTCTGGCGTGTTGCTGCCGAGGAAATCAATTACCGCCGCTTTTTTGACGTGAACGATTTGGCTGCGATCCGGGTGGAGTTGCCAGAAGTCTTCGATGCGATTCACCGTCTGGTCCTTGAATTGGTGAGCACAGGCGCAGTCACCGGACTCCGGATCGATCATCCCGACGGCTTGTGCTTACCGCGCGAATATTTCGTCAAACTTCAGCAGCGTTCCGCGAAGGCGCTCGGGATCGGATTGCCTCGCGACAGCCGGGCGATTTACATGATAGCGGAAAAAATTCTTACCGGCTCGGAAACGTTGCGCAAAGGATGGCCTGTGCATGGAACTACCGGTTACGATTTCACGAACCAGCTCACGCAGCTGCTCGTCGAGTCTTCAGCTGAAACGGCGATCACAAAGACGTTCCACCGTTTCATCGGCCGCTCCGTTCCTTTTGGGCATTTGCTGTACGCGAAAAAACTTCTGGTGATGAAGTTTGCCCTCGCGAACGACGTCGATGTTTTAGGAAACTTGCTCGATCGTTTGTCCGAGCGAAACAGGTGGTATCGCGATTTTACGCTCGAAGCGCTGTCGCGCACCGTGCGGGAAACAATTGCATGCTTTCCAGTTTACCGAACATATGTCGAGCCCGGCCAGCCTGTAAGTGACGAAGACCGGCAAATTGTCGAGCGCGCAATTGCCGCGGCCAAACGCCGCAACCCTGCGATGGAGGAATCGATCTTCAATTTTTTGCGCGACGTGCTGTTGCTTCGTTCCCCGCAAGATCTCGATGCGGCCGGCCGCGCTGCGCATGCGCAATTCGTTCTGAAATTTCAGCAGACGACTAGTCCAGTCATGGCAAAAGGACTCGAGGACACGCTCTTTTACATTTACAACCGATTGCTGGCATTAAATGAAGTCGGCGGCGAGCCGCAACAGTTTGGTCTTACTGTCGAAACTTTTCACCAGCGAAACGGTGATCGGCAACGCGACTGGCCGCTTACGTTGCTGGCAACTTCGACGCACGATACAAAACGCAGCGAAGATGTCCGTGCGCGAATGGTCGCGATCTCCGAAATCCCGGAGCTGTGGCGTCGTTCGCTACAGCGCTGGGGCACCGCAAATCACCGGTGGAAACGGACAGTCAATGATCTTGAAGCGCCGGATGCGAACGAAGAATATCTGCTCTATCAAACCCTTCTGGGCACCTGGCCAATGCAGGCCAATGGCGAGCCGGAACCTGTCCCGGCCCCTGAGTACATCGACCGTATCCAGGCTTACATGACCAAGGCGCTGAAGGAAGCGAAGATCAACACAAGCTGGATCCAACCTAACGAAGAGTGGGAGGCCGCGATGCACGATTTTATCGCGAAAACTTTGGATTCATCCCCGCGAAATAAGTTCCTGCCGATTTTCCTTCCAGCGGCGAAAGAGATTATTCGTCTCGGGGCAATAAACTCGCTGACACAAACACTGCTGAAGCTGACATCGCCCGGCGTGCCGGACATTTATCAGGGAACGGAGATTTGGGATTACAGCCTTGTCGATCCTGATAACCGGCGTCCGGTTGATTACGAACTGCGCCGGCAGATGCTAAAATCGCTGGCGAGCGCGACTCCGAGAGAACTCATGGAAATTTGGCCGGATGGCCGGATCAAACTGTTTCTGACAAAGCACATCCTGCAACTTCGTCGCAGACACGCGGATCTTTTCGAGCGCGGCGAATATCTACCACTTCACGTGAGCGGAACGTTCGCAGAATGTTGCGTGAGCTTCGTTCGGCGAGTCGACGAGAATTGGGTTGCGGTAATCGCGCCACGGCTCTCTTCGCGCATCGGTTTTCCACCCATTGGAGACGCTTGGCAAGATACAGCGATTCATTTACCGGAACCGCTCGTGCTCGAGAAGGCGCACGATCTCTTCACGTGCCAATCGATTCGTCCTCATAAACGGCAGCTACAGGTGCGCGATGGATTGTCGGTACTGCCGTTCGCGGTGATTACGAATTTTGCGTTAGGCGTATGAGATATAGACGCCCTACAAATTCGCTGTTGTTGTAGGCGTTTGTGTCAAACGCCAATCGTTACTCGCAACTGCGCAAAAACTTCCGCGACCCACGTCACGAAATTTCCGAGATTCACCAACAAATCAGTGCCAAAGGTTTGAAACGTGATTTCTCGGGACGCGAGAATGAGCATGACGCTGAGCAGCAGCAGATTCATAAGATAGATGACGACGAGTGAAAAAAATGTGCCCTGATCCGTGAGATCGGTCTGGTTCTTGGGGATCATCCAGCAGGTGAACGTGAAATGGAACGCCCATGTGGCGCCAATCACGGCGTAAAGCAGCCGCCCATACGGCTGCATGTTTAAAAAAAGGCTAAGCGCGCCGTAAATGGCGATCGCCAGAATGCTGTAGATCGGGACGAAATACGGCGCCAGCGCGATCCAGAAGTTCGCCTTGGTGGTTACCACGTGCCCACCATCGGAGCCGACGCGAAACTGGCTGACGCGACCACCCATCAACCAGACCCAGAGCGCGTGGGTTAGCTCATGCCCGAACACGTAAATCAAGATTGGCCGTGGCAGACCGAAGAAAGCTATTAGCCACAGCACCGCGCCTAACGAAAAGAACCAGAATTCTTCGCCCGTCCACAAGCGTTGGGTCACAGTTGCGCGCGCGAACGCAGTGAAAAATGTCTGGGTCAGAACGCCGCACATCGGTAACAGAAAAATCGCAAAGATAAATTTCACCCACTTTGTGGGAACAGTGAGCGGCTCGGATTCGGCAACAAACCTTCTCGGCGTTATGCGCGCAACGCTGCGAATGACTTTTCCGCCGCGCTTGGAATTGCGTGCGCCGCGATTTTTTTTGTTTGGTATGCGCTTTGTCGCCAAATCGTCCGCAGATTACGCAGATTTATACGAACCGATGCAAGACTGAACCGCGGATTGCGCAAAACATCGCAGAGATTTGTAGGGCAGGCGCTTCGCCTGCTGGGCGCGGCAACCGGAGCGGTTGCCCTACAATGAACAGAAATGCAGCGTTACGCCCGTCCCATGTAGGCGCCTGTGCGGGTATCGATTTTAATCGCTTCGCCTTCCTTGATGAAAAGCGGCACGTTAATCGTCTTACCGGTTTCCAGCTTTGCCGGCTTGGTGACGTTACTCGCAGTATCGCCGCGCAGACCTTCCGCTGATTCAACAACCTTCAGACTTACAGAAGCAGGCAGTTCCACCTCGACGGCCTTGCCTTCCGCATAAAGAACCTGCACGGAGAGGTTCTCGACCAGGTAATCACTGGCTTGGCCGATAAAATTTTCCGGCAGCGTAATCGTGTCGTAGGTCTCAGGATCCATGAAATGATAGCCGTTGCGATCCTTGTAAGAAAACTCGAGCTGTTTTCGCTCAATATCCACCAGCTCGACCTTATCGGTGGAACCAAAGCGAACGTCGGCGCTTTTGCCGGTGTTAATGTAACG
>DASXOI010000030.1:0-2042 GCA_036494375.1 Candidatus Udaeobacter sp. | reverse complement strand
GGGAAACGCGAATGAGCTGCCAGACGACGTAATCGAAGGGTAAGATTCTTATTAAGACCTGCCTTCAGGCAGGTGCCGTGACTGAGTCAACCACCCAGCCGTTTCAACGGCTTAGAATCGTGTATATGCAATCAAGCCGTTTAAACCCGGATTTTGCGTTAGGTGTTTTTGAGGTGGAGTGAGGCGGCAGGTTCTGTTAAGGCGAAAGAGCAAGGTAGAGGTGCCTTGCCTCTATGGACAAAATTGTGATGTGCAGTTCTGGCCTGCCGTGGCGTTTTACGAGCAAAAGGGTGACGGCTTGGGGTGGCTTGCGTTTGATCGAGGAGATGTTGCGGCGGATCAAGTTTGGTGCGGCTTTAGCCCAAGCCGGCCTTCCCCAGCCGGGCAGTAATCGAGGAGTGGATCCGGTGGTGGTAGTGCATGGGTTTTTGGTCAGCGTGTGGATTGGAGCGGTGCGTTTTGCGCACACCGCGGCACTGCGGTTCGATCCGGCATTGCGTGCGCTCTTTGGTTTGGAGGCGGTGCCCAGTGTCTCTACTTTTACGCGCTTTTTTCGGCGCTTTGGGCAAAAGCAAGTCGATGCAGTTTTTGGCCACATGGGACGTTGGTTTTGGGGACAAGTTGCGCCGCAACTATTGACCTTGGACTTGGATTCGACGGTGGTGACTCGCTATGGCCAACACCAAGAGGGCGCAGAGATTGGTTACAATCCGCGGCGACGAGGCAAACCCAGTCATCATCCGCTGCTGGCTTTTGCGGCGGAGGTGCGAATGGTGGTGAGCGCATGGCTGCGTCCGGGTAAGACCCAAGCGGCTTGTAACGTCGAAGCATTTCTAAATGAAGTGCTGGCGCTTTTGCAACCGCGTCATCGCATTGGCTTGGTGCGAGGTGATTGTGGTTTTTGCACCAGTGGAATGCTCGCTCAGCTGGAGCGCAACGCACTCAATTACATCGTGGTGGGACGGATGCTGCCGACGGTGCGTCGGCTCGTTAGTGCCATCAATAACTGGGTAGAACTGGGTGAAGGGCTGGCGGTAGCCGAGTGCCAGTATCAAATGAGCAACTGGTCACAACCACGCCGCTTGGTGGTGGTGCGTCATCGTTTAATGGAACGAGCTGGCGGAGCTTTGCTCTTGGAAGTGCCCGCTTACGGCTACTCCCTTTACCTAACTAATCTCACCTTGCCAGCACTTGAAGTGTGGCGGCTTTATCGTGGTCGCGCTGACAGCGAAAATCGCATCAAGGAATTGCTCTACGATTTTGGCCTGCGCGGTTTTGCCAGCCAAAGCTTTTGGGCAACCGAAGCAGCGTTCCGCGCGGTCTTACTTGCGTATAATTTAATGGCGCTCTTCAGGCAGTTGGTTTTGGGAACCGCCGCGCGCCATACGATGAGCACGCTGCGTTTCCAATGCTTTGCAATAGGAGCTTCGCTTGGACGCGAAGGTCGTCGTCAAGTTCTCCGCCTTGGGCTGTCGCCTCCAAAACGTCCCTGGTTTGAGGGACTTTTTGCTGCTGCGCAACAAATCGTTCCCCCATGGCTTACACCTTCGCCTCAAACCTAATGCAAAATCCGGGTTTAAACGGCTTCAGGCGTCGGGTGCGCCTCCCACCGGCCTAAAGGCCGGTGTTACTCAAAGGAAGCTTCCGACTCACGCCGATTCCCGTGATTCGCGGGCCGATACTGGTACCTTGAGAACTCCGCAACATGCCGACTCTCGAAACTGACCGACTGATCTTGCGCTCCTTTCGCGAAGAAGATGTCAATGCTATGGCAGAGTTGTTCGCAAACTCAGACTTCATGCGCTTCTCATTAGGCGTTTTCACCGAACGCAAACAGACGATCGCGTTCATTGAGAGAGTCATGGGCTGGGATCGCGCTGGCATCCCGTCGCAGTTCGCCATAGTCCCGCGCGGTCAGGACGCGGTTACCGGTTACTGCGGTTTCTTTTATCATCCGGAGCACGGCATCGAAGACATCGAGATCGGCTACCGACTGAATCCCGATTACTGGAACCGCGGCCTCATTACCGAAGCCGCGCGCG
>DASXOI010000029.1:0-5177 GCA_036494375.1 Candidatus Udaeobacter sp. | reverse complement strand
GTGTAATGCTGCTTCGCCTTCTCCAGCACCTCGTCGTGCGGCGTCGGCTCCCATTCGTAATCGTCCGGCTCACAGTAATCTTTCCGCATAGGATGATCTTCAAACTCATCCCACATTAAAATTCGGCGCAGATCGGGATGTCCTTCAAAATGGATACCGTAAAGATCGAAGATCTCGCGCTCCTGGAATTCGGCGCTCCGCCAGACCGGTGTGAGTGACGGTAAATGCGCGCCCTCTGCACGATCACGGGTGCGCATGCGAATGATGACTGGGCCATGTTTATGCGTCATCGAGTAAAGGTGATAAACGGCCTCGAGATACCCGGGAATTTTATCCTCAGTGGTCTCGACGATCTCTTTTTCCTGGCCATCGACGACTTTCTTTACCTTCGTTGTTTTCTTCACCACCCGATCGAGCCAATCGACGCCGGTGACGTTGGAGCAAAAATCGAGACACAGCCCCGCATCAACGCGCAAAAATCTCGCGACCGCGAGCGCGTGCTCGTTATCGATTAATAGTGAGTGCTGCTGCGAAGGGCTACCGTTCGACACAATTTCGATCTTCGCCCCAGGCAGCGCAGCCTCGATGCGCAATTTGATTTGGTCCAAGGATTCCATGACGAAAAAGCCGTCATCCCGAGCTAACTCGACCGCATCCGATGTATTGGCTCAAGGTTCCGCCACGGGATTCCTCGGCTCCGCTTCGCTCCGCTCGAAATGACAAAGTGCGAATCATCGGTCGATTGCCGGCGGCTGAAACACCCCGGCATTCGCTGATGGCTCGAGATCGTGTGGACCAAACTTCGGCACGGGAAATTCGCTTGGTTGCTCTGGCTTGAGAAACTCGGCCTTATTTGCGCCGGTCAATTTTTGATCGTCGATCTTGCGTTGCAATTCCATGAATGCGTGAAGCAACGCTTCCGGGCGCGGCGGGCAACCGGGGATGTAAACATCCACTGGGATGTAACGGTCGATGCCTTTAAGAACGTTGTAACCCTGCTTAAAAGGCCCGCCGGAAATCGCGCATGCGCCCATGGCGATCACGTATTTTGGATCGGCCATCTGGTTGTAAAGCCGCACGATTTGCGGCGCCATTTTCTTCGTGACCGTACCAGCAACAATCATGAGATCGGCCTGACGCGGTGATGGACGAAACACTTCGCCACCGAAGCGGGCGATATCATAGCGGGATGCCGCGGTGGCGATCATTTCAATGGCACAACAGGCCAGTCCGAACTGCAGCGGCCAGATCGAGTTCCTGCGTCCCCAGTTGTAAAGGTCCTGCATGGAAGTCACCCAGACTCCCTGCCGTTGGAGTTCAGTGCGCAGTTGTTCGTCAATTTGACTCATGGATTCTCGTTAGAAAGGTACAAACTTTTACATTGCGGCCGGCAAGCCCGCAGCTTGTGACAATGTAACTCTTTTACCTTTTTAAACCAGCGCTTGAGGGCGCTAGCGCTGCCATTGCAAACATCCCTTGCCCCACGCCCAGACAAGCCCTTCGATGAGGAGCAGAAGAAAAATAAGGATGGCGATAAACGCTCCGACCGGCAATCCGGTGAATGCGACCGCAAACGGCACGAGAAACACCGCCTCAACGTCGAAGACCAAAAAAATTATGGCGTAGAGATAATACTGCGCATGGAACTGAATTTGCGCGTCGCCGATCGATTCGACGCCGCATTCGTAAGTGGAAGACTTGTCGGGGCCGGGCTTTGGCGGTTGGAAAAATCGTCGCCACATCCATGCGAGTGCCAAGGGACCCAGCGGAAACACCAGCGCTACGCCAATGAAAATGATGATGAAGAAATACGGATGTGGATCCATCCAGTCGGTGATCAAATTCGCTCGGAAGTCGTCACTGCCAAGCTTATAGTTACGGCGTGAAGAAAACAGCGAGAAAATTTCGAAGTTTTTCTGAGGCTGAGAAGGCGGATCGCGAGTTTTACAAAAAACTGACGCGTAACGAACGTTTGCAAATCCTGGTGGAGCTCCTCAATCATGACCCTGAGCAAAGACTGGAGAGAGTTTCTCGAATTGTTAAATTCCCGCGGCGTTGATTACGTCATCGTCGGCGCGCAGAGCCTGGCGTTTCATGGGCGCCCACGCCACACCGGCGACTTGGACATTCTCGTCCGGCCCACTTCACACAACGCGCAGCTACCTTGCGCTTTTTGAATCAGTTCGAGTTCGAGTAATCCAGGTTCACGGAAACTGATTTCCTCCAGTCCGGCCAAATCATTCAACTCGGACGCGTCCCGAATCGCATCGATCTACTGACAAGTCTCACAGGTGTGGCTACCGACGAAGCATTCGACGCGAGAGTGTCGGCGATCATCTACGGCATTCCTGTTTTCGTCCTCGGCAAAGATGCATTGATCCGGAACAAATGAGCAGTCAGCCGGCCACAGGATCTCGCGGATCTCTCCGCACTTGAGGCCTGATCTTTCGATGCCTTATCGCGAGTAACTGTCGAAAAAGCACACTCGCTCCCGCTGGAACGCGAAGGCCGCGACAGCTAATTTAGCTGTCGTCTGACTTTCGTCCGAACCAACGTCGCTTTTTCGGCTTCGGTTCGTCGGGCGGTGGCTCAGTGGCTTCCTCCTGTGTCGGAGCGGAAGCTTCGGCCTTGGGCTCTTCTTGCGTGGCATGCTCCGTCTCGAGTGTGATCTCCTCCGATTCTGCCTCTGGCTCTTTGCGTTTCGCCTTCTTTTCCTTCTTCGGTTTCTCCTCGGCGATGTACTCTGCGTCGACCCACTCGATGAATGCCATATGCGCAGAATCGCTCTTTCGCGCACCGAGTTTAACGATTCGGGTGTAACCGCCGTTCCGTTCAGCAGAACGTTGCGCAATGTCATCGAATAATTTTTTTACGATGCTTTTCTGCCGTAACACGGCCATTGCCCTGCGACGCGCGTGAATCGAGCCATTCTTGCCCAGTGTCACCATCCGTTCAGCAAGAGGACGAACCGCTTTGGCCTTGGCCAGAGTCGTCTTGATTCGTTGATGTTCAATTAAAGCACAGACCTGATTGGCAAGTAACGCCCGGCGGTGGTCCGCGGTGCGCCCCAGCTTGAGCGTCTTTTTTTGATGTCTCATACGCGACGAAACGCGATCTTCGCACAGACGTTCACTCTTGGCCAGCAGCAGGTGCGGCCACTGGTGCAGCGCCATCGGCACTTATAGCCAAATCGATCAAGCCCGGTTCGAATTTCTGGCCCAAACCCAACCCAAGGTGTTGCAGTTTATCTTTGATCTCATTGAGCGATTTTTTGCCGAAGTTACGATACTTCAGCATTTCGGCCTCGGTCTTCTGGGCAAGCTGCCCGACCGTGGTGATGTTTGCGTTGTTCAAGCAGTTAGCTGCGCGCACGCTCAACTCGATCTCGTTGACGCTCATGTTGAGAAGCTTCTTCAGCTTGATGTTTTCTTCGCTCACGCCAGCAGGCGTCTGATCGAACTCGATCACTTCCTCGTTATAGTGGACGAAGACGTCGAGGTGATGCCGGAGAATCGCGGAAGCCTGGAGCAACGCGTCATCGGGAGTCAGTCGGCCGTCGGTCCACATTTCGAGGATGAGCTTGTCGTAATCGGTGCGCTGACCAACCCGAGTGTTTTCAACTGCATATTTCACTCGCGTGACGGGTGAAAAGATGGAGTCGATGGGAATGAGGCCGATAGGCTGATCGGCGCGCTTGTTTTCCTCGCCCGTAGCAAATCCACGGCCGACGCGCACTTCGAGTTCCGCGTCGAATTTGTGTTTTCGATCAAGGGTGCAGATCAATTGCTTGGGATTCAGCACTTCAAAACCTTGAATCGTCTGAATGTCGCCAGCAGTGACCTCGCCTTCTTTGTTCACGATGAGTGACAGTTTTTTGGGCTCGTGATCCTGGCCGTCCAATTTGAACTTCACTTTCTTGAGATTCAAGACGATGTCGGTCAGGTCTTCCACCACGCCGGGCAATGTGGCGAACTCGTGCTGCGCGCCGGCGATTTTTACCGCGGTAATCGCCGCGCCTTCGAGTGAAGAAAGCAGGACTCGCCGGAGAGAGTTCCCAACGGTGTGGCCATAGCCGGCTTCGAATGGCTCGGCGATGAACTTTGCATAGATATCTGTGGCCGTGCTCTCGTCTTTAGTGAGAGTTTTCGGCATTTCGAAACGACCGTAACGGATAGGCATATTCTTTTCTGGAGTGATGAGAGTCGTGGAGTATTGGAGTAATGAGTAAAGAGACCTAGTCCGTTACTCCATCACTCCAATACTCCATTGCTCCATCTTCTTCACCGGGTTTCCCCTGGCGAGCACGATCTCACATCCAGCGACGGAGACCCAGGGACCAACGGCGTAATTTCAAAAACTCGCTGCGGAGGTCTGAATAAAGCTTCAATCCGGCATTTTGCAAGCAGCCGTTTGGCTTCCCCCTGATTTAACACCCATTTCATTAACACCTGCCTTCAGGCAGGTGCTTTGTCATGTGGCGAGCATCAGCCGTTTCAACGGCTTAGATCGCGAGTTGGCAAGCCGTTGAAACGGCTCTCTCAGTCGGGCTGGCGTCTAGCACCGGCCTGAAGGCGCGGTGTTAATGAAACCGATTAAGTTTCGATCACGTCGTTGGGCAATTCGTCTGTGTCGTCCGACGTTTTCGGGAAATGGCTCTCCAACACGGTCCCGATCTCCTTGACCGCTTCGATTAATGCATCACTGAACTTCTCATTTTGAAAATGCGCCCGCATTCTTTCCACGACGCGTCGCCAGAATTCATTGCCGCATTTTTCATGAATCGCGTTGTCCCCAACAACCGCAAATTTATGAACACGCGGCGCGACAAAAATGAGCACCGCATTACGCTGGCGCGTGTTGTGCATGCCGAGCCGATGAAATTTCCTTTGCGCCGCAACGAGAGGATCACTGTTTAGTTTCCCGCGCTGGATCAAAACGCGAATCTCACCCGACGTTTTCGATTCAGCTTCGTGAATCGCTTGAATGATTCGATCGTGCTCGAGTTTGCTCAGGAATTCTCGTGTTCGCATTTGATTACCAGCCCGATCCCGCGCCGCCGCCGCCGAAACTGCCGCCGCCACCGCCGAACCCGCTGAAGCCTCCTCCACCGCCGCCACCACCGGACGACCAGCCTCCGCCGCCTGGGATAAACACCGGCCCCCCCCGTCGTGACGAAT
>DASXOI010000028.1:0-6515 GCA_036494375.1 Candidatus Udaeobacter sp. | reverse complement strand
AGGATCCCTTCAGTTTCCATTTTTCGCTGGGCAAGTAATTGACTCAATTGCTCCATGCAGGTTGGGGCGCCGCCTAGCACTTCGGCCATCACCGGTTTTCCGATTTCCATGACGTAACAATCGCCGTCTGCGCGGACCGTTGCGCTACGCGGTTCGCCAGTCAGCAACGACATTTCGCCGAAGCAATCGCCCGCCCCCAAGGTTGCGACTTGGATCTTCGATCCATTTTTTGCCACGAGAACCTTCGCTGCCCCCCGCAGCATCACGAACATTGACTCGCCCGCGGCGCCTTCCTCGATCACCGGTTCACCACGACCGAAAAGTTTGAGGCGCGCCTGGTTGACCATGTGATTGAGTTGGTCTTCGGAAAGACAGTCAAAGAGTCGTTCTCCGCGAAGAATAGAAAACGCTTCTACCTGATCTTCCTGAATAGGTGCCCCTTTTTTCCGTTCGACATGGAGTGTGCGAATGGGGAAAGGAATGGTGATGCCCTGGCGCTTCAACTCGTACCAGACATTACTGCGCACAGAGTCGTTGGTCTCATTGATTCGGGAGTGATTACCCATGTAGAATTTGATCTCGTAAGTCATGGAGTAATCGGAGAAGTCCACGAGGAACACTCTTACAGGCGGATTGGGCAAAACGTTTTTGGCCCTCTGCGCGGCGCGACCGAGTGCATCTTTTACGCGGTTAGGCGGCACAGTGTAATCGATGCCCACCCGGATGCGCATAGCATGAACTTCAGTGGGATAGTGCAGGTTAACGATCTGGTGGCTCACCATCTCGTTGTTCGGGATGTCGAGATAGATGTCGTCGTTCGTGCAAAGCCGTGTGGAACGCCAGTTGATCTCACGCACTTCCCCATAGGTGTCGCCGACCTTCAACCAATCACCGAGTTTGTAGGGCCGGTTAATTTGAATCGCTACGCCGCCGATGATTCCGGCGAACAGATTCTGTCCGGCGAAACCGACGATGATTGCGAGAACTCCGGAGCCCGCGAGCAGTCCCTTTAGTTGCGCTTCTGCGTGATATTCGTAGCTCAGGACAAAAAGCAGTACAATCAAAAAGATAATTCCGCCGACGACCTCGCGAAGAAAATGGGGAATGGTTGTCCCTCGTTTCGTTTCGAAGTAAAAATCCCAAACGTAACGATTCACGAGCGCCACAACCAGCGCCGTGCTTAACAGGATCGCTGCTGCACCGATGTGGTGTCGCCATGGCGCATGAACCCCGTAAACCGCAATGGCCGCATAGAATGCGACTATTAAACAGAAGAGCCGGAACAGCAGACCCAGCCGCACACCAGCGCGGCGCTTTAGAAATCGCCCAATCCCAAGCGCGACAAAAAACGTCACGATAAATACGATTACCGTGACGACGTCGCGCTCCGCTGCAGAAACCGCCTCAAACATCAAGCGGCCATTATACCAGAAGAAGGCCTTCAGAATAGTTTTTCTGCGTTACGTTTAAAGGGCGAACTGGCTCCTGCACCAGAACTGCTGCGGCAGGGCTAGACACCTGCCGGAGTCCGCGGCCCCGAGGTACAGACGAGCATCTTTTACCTGCCGAGCACGTGAATGAGTTGTTAGTTTCTTCTGGCCGTTACTGCAACCAGCTTGACCAAGGGTCGAAGGAAGCGCTGTAATCAGGCAAATCTGCAATTAGCCTCGTTAGAGGTATCGGAGCCGACCCATGGAATCGTCAATGATAAGCGGCACGAACTTGCGCACGGCGTTCGTCCTGTTGCTCGTGGTGGCGGTTACAGCGTTGTTTCTTGCCGTCACGTGGCCGTTCTTAAAACCGCTTCTACTCGGCGCGTTACTCGCTGGATTGTTTCACCCGCTCTATCGCTGGATTACCCGGCTGCTGGGCGGCCGCCCATCACTGGGTGCAGCAATTACCTTGTTGGTGTTGCTCGTTCTCGGCCTTGGACCCGTCAGCGCATTTTTAGGAATCGTTCTGCAACAAGCGTTGACGATGAGTGACCAAGCCATCCCGTGGCTAAATCAACACCTTGGCGCCGCTACCACGTTCAATGTGCACGACTGGGTGGTGCAAAGATTTCCTGCATTGGCTAAATACGTGCCAAGCCAGGAGCAACTGCTGGAACAGGTGGGCACCGCTGCCAAAACGGCCGGTACGTTTCTTGTTAGTTTCGCCGCGGGTATGACCGCGACCACGGCCGCATTTCTCCTGAATTTGTTTGTGATGTTGTACGCCATGTTTTTCTTTTTCAGAGACGGCCACAAAATTCTGGAACGCATTTTCTATTACACTCCGTTAAGCGATGAGGATGAGACGCGAATGCTCACACAGTTTGCTTCGATCACGCGAGCGACCGTCAAAGGGACGCTGGTAATTGGCGTTATTCAAGGCGCGTTGGCCGGCATCGCGTTTTGGGTAGCTGGAATCGAGGGAGCAGCACTGTGGGGAACGATCATGACAGTTCTTTCGATTATTCCCGGGATCGGCGCCGCCCTGGTGTGGGTGCCGGCAGTTATCATTCTTTACGTAACGGGGCAGTATCTAACGGCAACCTTGCTGGCGGCGTGGTGTGCCGCCGTGGTCGGCACTGTCGATAATTTCCTGCGGCCGGTGCTTGTGGGCAGAGACGCCAAAATGCCCGACCTTCTCATTTTGATTGGCACCCTTGGCGGACTGTTCCTCTTCGGTCCGATCGGATTCATCGTCGGACCGATCGTCTGCGGACTATTTCTGACTGTTTGGGACATTTACGGCGCTACTTTCAGGGAAGTCCTGCCACCGGTAACAAGCTTCCATCGATCGGACCAGGATGCATTGGCAATCGTTCCGCAAGAATCCTCGGATCAATAAATTGCGCATTGTGTTGATCGAAAATGTGCGTTGCCTTAATCCTTCCAGTCGCGCAGTAAATAAGCGATGAACGAAACTTTCAAAAGCGAACGAGCAGCGGAACCGGTAGGCGCATTTCCGCACGCCAAACGTGTAGGCGAACTTTTGTTTCTGTCGGGGATCGGACCGCGGGTGCGAGGCAGCAAAGAAATTCCGGGCGTGACGCTGGATTCCACTGGCAACGTCACGAGTTACGACATCGAAACGCAATGCCATGCCGTATTTGAGAATGTGCGGCTCGTGCTCGAAGACGCCGGCGCAACGTGGCAGGACATCGTCGATGTCACGGTCTTTCTCACTGACATGAAAAATGATTTTCCCGTTTACAACCGCATTTACGCCGAGTATTTCGCCGGCCCTGCCAAGCCAAATCCGACCCGCACAACAATCGAGGTAACGGCGTTGCCCACACCGATCGCGATCGAGTTAAAAGTAATTGCCGCTGTGGGATAATGGTGATCCGCAGATTTCGCAGATTTACACAGATTAGTTGCAGATTTTGCCTGTCTGACATTCTCAAGCTCAATCTGCGAAAATCTGCGTAATCTGCGGTTACATTTTTTCTGTGAGTGAGACCGCATTTCGAATAATTTCCGCGGACCACACCGGCATCACTGTTTCAAATCTCGAACGTTCACTTGAATTTTGGCGCGATATCCTCGGCTTTGAGCTGTCACACACCGCGTATCAAAAAGGTGAATTAGCCCGGGAGATCACCGGCATTGAAGGCGCTGAGATAAAGCTCGCGGTGTTGAAAGCGCCGGGCGGTCACAAGATCGAACTGCTCGAGTATCTAGCGCCCGCAGATCGTGAACGCGGAAATCTTCGACCGTGCGACGTAGGTTCCGTGCATGTGGCACTGCTTGTCGATGATCTCGATGCTGTGCTCGAGCGCATTGCTGCTTCAGACTGGGAAGCAGCCGGTAACCCTCAGACGCTGACGACAGGGCCGAATGCGGGCAAGCGCGTCGTTTACGTGCGCGACCCCGACGGCACCACGATCGAGTTCATGCAACCGCCGGCTTGACGCAGTCGATGGTGGTTAGTTGAAAGCTGAGAGTCGGTTGCGCAGGAGCACCTCTGAATTGAGCGTTGGACGTTGGGCGTTGAGCGTTGGACGTTTGCTGCTCATATGACAATGCGTTTCTCCGCCGACGAGAATTTCGCGCGGCAACTCGATCGGGACGACCCACTCTGCGATTTGCGAGAAAAATTTTCTTTGCCACTGGGTAAAGACAGCAAGCCGGTCATCTATTTCGCCGGAAACTCGTTAGGCCTGATGCCAAAATCTGCGAGGCAGATCGTTGATGATGAGCTGGACAACTGGGCCAAACTTGGCGTCGATGCGCATCACGCTACGGGAACGCCGTGGTATTCGTACCACGAACCGCTGCGCGAACCGATGGCACGACTCGTTGGCGCGAAGCCATGCGAGGTGATCTGCATGAACAGCCTCACGGTAAACCTTCACCTGATGATGGCGACGTTTTATCGGCCGACAAAATCGCGTTTCAAAGTCCTGATGGAAGAGCCGGCGTTCCCTTCTGATACCTACGCGATTAAGACACAGCTCATTCACCATGGGCTGGATCCGCACGATGCACTCGTTCTGGCGCGCCCACGCAAAGGCGAGTTCACCCTGCGCACAGAAGACATTCTCGATGTTATCGATAACCACGCCGCTGATCTTGCAGTGGTGATGATGGGCGCGGTGAATTTTTTCACCGGTCAATTAATCGATATCGAAAGGATCACAGCTGCAGCGCAGAAACATGGAATAGTTGTTGGATTTGATCTCGCGCACGCGGCCGGCAACGTGCCGCTCTCGCTGCACGAATGGAATGTCGATTTCGCGGTGTGGTGTTCGTACAAATATTTGAATGCCGGCCCCGGCGCAGTCGCGGGCGCGTTTGTCCATGAACGCCACGCAACGAACACAAAACTGCCGCGGCTCGCCGGTTGGTTCGGAAATGATCCGAATACACGATTCAGATTGCATCTGGAGCCCGATTTCATCCCCGTCGCGTCCGCTGACGGTTGGCAGATTAGTAATCCGCCAATTTTCTCTATGGCACCGCTGCGCGCGTCACTCTCAATTTTCCAGGAAGCCGGCGGGATGGAACCGCTCCGCGCAAAATCGACGAAGCTTACCGGCTACCTCGAATTTCTGATCGAACAAATCGGTTCAAAGAAATTCTCGGTCATCACTCCCTCTGACCCGAATGCGCGCGGCGCGCAGTTTTCGATCCAGGCGCACGAGCATCCAAAGCAGTTACACGAAAAATTAATCGCCGGGGGTGTGAAATGCGATTTTCGTGAGCCGAACGTAATTCGCTGTGCACCGGCGCCGCTGTACAACACTTTTCACGAAGTGTGGCGCTTTGCTGAGATACTTGACCAGCACCGGTAAACGAAAACCCACACGAGCAGCGTTACGAGATTCATTCGCTACAAGTCGGCTTGTAATGTCATTCTGAGCGGAGCGAAGAATCTCGGATCAGGTTTGAACCAATACTTGCAACAGAATACTCCAGAGATGTTTCGCTCCGCTCAACATGACAGTGTTATTTTCTGCGAGGAGTGCCAGAGAGAACGGCTATGGAAAATTTTATCTGCGTGCAATGCGGGACGCAGTTTGCTGAGACTGTGGAACCGCCGTCGCACTGTCCAATTTGCGAAGACGAACGGCAATTCGTCCGTCACGCCGGCCAGGAATGGACGACGCTTAAACGGATCGCGGCGAATCATCGCAATCGCCTCCAGGATGAATCGCCGCAGCTTTTGGGCATTGGCACAGAACCGGAATTTGCGATAGGCCAGCGTGCTTTGCTTCTGCAATCGCCAGGAGGAAATCTGCTCTGGGACTGCATTTCTTTGCTGAACGACGAAACAATCGCCGAGGTAAACGCGCGCGGTGGCATCCGCGCCATCGCGATTTCGCATCCGCATTTCTACTCTTCGATGATCGAATGGGCCGAGTGTTTCGACGCACAAATTTTTTTGCATGCTGCCGATCGCGAATGGGTGATGCGCAAGAATCGGCGCATACAATTTTGGGAAGGAACAACGCTTTCGCTTTGGGATGATCTGACGTTGATCAACTGTGGTGGTCATTTTGAAGGCGGCACCGTGTTGCACCGGCCAGCCGGAGCAAACGGTCGAGGCGCATTGCTCACAGCCGATATCATTCAGGTCGTCCAGGACCGCCAATGCGTGAGCTTCATGCGCAGCTACCCGAATTTAATTCCGCTTGGGCCGGCTGCGATTCATCTCATCGTCAAAACAATCGAGCCGTTCGCGTTCCAAGAGATTTACGGTGCGTGGTGGAAAGCGAATGTTCTCGCGGACGCAAAAGCAGCGGTTGCGCGATCCGCCGAACGGTATCTGCGCTGGATTACGGCCTGAGGTCGTCATCAATTGTAGGGCAAGCGCTCCGCTTGCCGACCATTGGTTTGGCAACCGATGCGGTTGCCCTACAATCGAAGGTGCTCTGCTAACAGCTCATCCACAATGCGCGGCAAGGCGAGCGCAGCAGGCTCCCGCACTAACCGCGTCGCGAATCGTGAGAGTGGCGTTTCCTCTGGGTTCACTTCGATAAGTTCGCTGCCGTTCCGGCTACCGCGGAGCGCCCAATCAATGAT
>DASXOI010000027.1:0-22689 GCA_036494375.1 Candidatus Udaeobacter sp. | reverse complement strand
AGGCGCGCCGCGGTTGGGCCGGGTCACGCAGCCCGGATTGAGAAACAGAACGCGACCGCGTCTTTCGTTCCGCGGGACGTGCGTGTGCCCGTGTAGCAGAACATCGACAGCATCCGGCGGTCGATCCGGCGGAACGTGTTGGAGCCGGAATTTCAACCCGTCTCGCACAAGATCGACGACAAGCGGCCACTCGAAATTGCTGTCGCAATTTCCGCGCACAACGATCACTCGGGGTCCGATCGCCCGCAGTTCGTCGAGAATCGTTTCGGCGCAAACATCGCCAAGATGCCAGATCTCATCAGCGTCCTTGGCCATCTCTTTCACGCTCTCTCGCAGACGATTGTGTGTGTCCGCGAGAACGAACACGCGCTGAGCCTTTTCGGATTTTCCGTCCGCAGCCATGTTGCGCTTTAATCTTTGAACTCGCTAAACTCGGGAAGAACATAGGCAAACTATCGAATTACTGGAGGACAAAACTGATTACACTTGAGCCCGTGCTTGTCCCGCATCACCATATTGGACCGAGGTTTAGGCGACCGGCTAGTCATCGGGTACCCGGCGGCCGTTTATCTCCTCGGTTGAGCGGTTTTGCCTTTGCACCGGGACCTTGGTGCAGTACGGTGGCGTTCGCCATGCGAACGCTGGTTTTCTTGCTGGCCGGCCTGCTTGCAACTGCCGGTTGGATGCACGGAGAAATCAAAACTCCGGACAACGGCCCAATTGAAATTACTTCAACTGGGCAAACCACTTATGAAAACGGCCTGGCGACCGCCCGCGACAATGTCGCAATTCACATTGGGAACACGGATATTTACGCCGACTATGCGCAGTACAATCCCTCCACTCACGACGTGACGTTGAGGGGTCACGTCCGAATCTATCGCGATGCGAGCCTCTACAACGCGGACAGCGGGATTTATAACACTGAAACGAAAAAGATCCGGGCTGTCACTGCACGGACGGAGTCACAACCTTACTTTCTGTCCGGTAACGATGTTACCTCGCTTGAAGGTGACAACTCCTATCTTATTAACGGCGGCAATTTCACGACGCACGATTCGTCGAGGCCAGATTTTCGCTTGCACGCCCGCAAGATTCGTGTTTACGAGAACGACCGCGTAATCCTTCTGAACGTTACCGCATACGTCGGGAAGGTGCCGGTGTTTTGGTTTCCGTATCTCTACCAATCACTCGACAACGCGTTTAGTTTTTCGGTCTCGCCCGGGTATTACAGTACGTGGGGGCCATCGCTTCTTACGCAGGTCACGTTCCCGATCAGAGACAATATCCAAGCTCGGCTGCGGCTGGACTATTTTGGTAGACGAGGACCAGCTATCGGTTTGGAGCCGACGATTGAATATGGGAAAGACCAAAGCAGCGTGGCGCGGATAAAAACTTTTTACATCAACGACCAAAACCCGGAGATCAATCAAACGGACATCCCGCGAGTTGGTGTACCTGACTCGCGATACCGGCTCGGCCTCGAGGACCACACGGATTTCACCGACTCCATCTACGGCATGGCCAACATCACCAAGCTGAGTGATCAGTACGTGATGCAGGACTTTTTCCAGGGAGAATTTCGGATTGATCCTGTTCCAGACAACGTAATAGCGCTGACAAAAATAAACCCGGTTTTCACCCTCACCGGGATCGAGCGTTTTCAGGCAAACGATTTCTTCACTACAACGGAACGTCAGCCGGAAGTGGCCCTGGACATCAAACGGCACGCGCTCTTTGGCGGCCCGATATTCTACGAAAGCGAAACCGGATTTGCCAATTTGCGGCTTCAATTCCCTGAGGACTCAGGTGTTAAGAATTACGGCACGGAGCGTTTCGATACGTTCCATCAACTGGTTTTTCCCAACACATATTTCGGTTGGCTGTCGATTGTGCCGCGGGTCGGATATCGAGGCACCTACTACGGCAAAACGTGGGATCTCGGATCGACGATATTTGTGCCGCCATCAAACCCACTGGTGCCCGACACTATCCTGCCGCCACCGTCAACAACCAATCCCATCAAGTTTGCTGGGGACACGTTTCGAAGCGTTTTCGATACGGGCACGGAAGCGTCATTCAAGATCTCTAGAAAATGGGAGGATGTGCAAAGTCGTGCTTTCGGTTTAGACGGATTGATGCACGTGATCCAACCGTTTACCGACTTTTCCTACGTCAAAGAAAACGGACCTAATCCTCTGTCGGTTTTGCAGTTCGATCGATTCGAGCCTTCTACGCAGCTTCGGGCAATCGATTTTCCTCAGTTCACCCCGATTGATTCCATTGCCGATTGGACGGTCTTGCGCATGGGTGTCCGCAACAAGTTGGAAACGCGGCGGGATGATTCAACGATGACGTGGCTTGAACTGGACACGTTCGTCGATAGAAACTTCGAGAATCCGTACGATCGCACTGATTACTCAAATTTGTTCAACAATCTCCGGTTTAATCCCCTGCCGTGGATGTCTTTTTCTGTAAATTCTCAGCTGCCCGCTTTCGCGAAAGGTTTCACGGAAGTCGATACATATGCCACTGTGCAACCGCTCGCGAATCTGCAAGTGAACCTTGGGCACCGGTATCTGAATGGGAATCCGTTTTTCGACAATAGCAGCTTGTTTGTTGTAGGCGGCTACCTTCGCGTTAATGACAACTGGGGATTGGCCATTCAAGAGCAGTACGAAGGGGCTACCGAGACTCTCCAGGAACAGCGCTATGCGATTTACCGGGACCTAACGAGCTGGGTGGCATCGTTCGGCGGAGTAATACGCGATAACTCGGGAGTGAAAGAGTACGGTCTCCTGTTCACGGTAACACTCAAGGCGTTCCCGAAATTTGGTTTCGATTTAAACTTCGATCCCACGTCATCAGGCGACTGATCCTAAGTGGCGAATTGCAGCGAAACCGCTGGCTGAATTCCGCCACTTGTGCTGGGGCTGATTCGCCGACACCGTTTCTGACTCATGGATATATCAATTATCGGCTCTGGATACGTCGGCTTGGTGACGGGCGCCTGTTTTGCTGACGTCGGCCATCAAGTCATTTGCGTCGATAACGACTCCGAAAAAGTAAAACAGCTTAAAGCAGGCGAGATACCGATCTACGAACCGGGGCTGGAAGAAATAGTTCATCGCAACGTCTCGGCGCAGCGACTCCATTTCACCGGCAATATTCAGGAAGCTGTCGAGCACTCACAAATCATTTTTATCGCAGTCCCGACTCCACCGCTGCCGGATGGCGATGTCGATCTCAGCTTCGTGGAGAAAGTGGCAAGGGAAATCGCGGGCGTGTTGACCGATTATCGAGTGATCGTCGACAAGAGTACGGTGCCTGTGAAGACAGGCGAAAAAGTGGCGGAATCAATAAAGCGATATAACCGCCACGGCGCAAAATTCGACGTAGTCAGTAATCCCGAGTTTTTGCGGGAGGGCTGCGCAGTAGCCGATCTAATGCATCCGGACCGGATCGTGATCGGAGCACAAAGCGAACACGCGATCGATTTGATGAAAAAGGTGTATGAGCCTTTCATGGCACCGATCCTCGTGACCGACGTTAGTAGCGCCGAACTTATTAAACATTGCGCGAACTCATTCCTGGCCTTGAAAATTTCGTACATCAACGCGGTGTCCGCGATTTGCGAAGCGAGCGGAGCCGATGTTGAAAAAGTGGCTGACGGGATCGGAATGGATCACCGTATCGGGCGCGATTTTCTGAACGCAGGAATCGGATATGGCGGTTCTTGTTTCCCGAAAGACATTGCGGCGTTCATCGCCATCAGTGAGCAGCTCGGAAGGCCATTCACTCTGCTCAAAGAAGTGCAACGAATAAACGAGGGACAAAAGGCGCGTTTCCTCAAGACCATTCGGGAGACGCTTTGGGTGTTGCGCGAGAAGAGGATCGCGGTCTGGGGCTTGACGTTCAAGCCGGATACCGACGACCTGCGCTCATCGGTCGCAATCGAGGTGGTGGAACAGCTCCTCCGCGAAGGAGCGCAAGTAGTCGCTTATGATCCGAAAGCAATGCAGAAGGCGCGCAACATCAAAGCGATCGCCGATGCAGAATTTGCCTCATCCGCTCTGGAAGCGGTCACCGATGCCGAAGCGCTGATCATCGCGACGGACTGGAATGAATTTGCGAACGTGGACCTCGCGGTGTTGAAAGAAAAAATGCGGACGCCGATCGTCTTCGACGGACGAAATCTGTTGGATCCTGAGACGATGCGACAATTCGGATTCAATTATTACTCAATTGGACGCGCAGGCGTGAGGCCGCAGTAACGAAATATGGCGCGGCGTTCTGCTCGCCAAACTGCGTTGGCGGCCCTGCGGCTATGGCGAAAAGAAAAGCGCTTCGCCGATTCCATTATCTCAAGGCTTCTTGCCAGCACGGACCTCACTGCGCCCGATCGTGCCTTTGCCTTCGAACTGTTCTATGGCGTTTTGCGCAATTTAACGCTGCTCGATTTTTGGATTGCTTGTCTGCGCGGTTCACACATTGAGACCAATGTCCGCGACATCCTGCGACTGGGCTTGTATCAGATTTTCCTACTCAAAACTTCCGAGCACGCAGCCGTCCATGAGACGGTTGCCATGGCTGCGCAAAAGCAGCGAGCGATTATCAACGCCGTCTTACGTGCCGCGACCAGACAGCGAAATGAGCTGCTCGCACAGGCCGACGCGCAGCCGTTGTTTGTTCGAACATCTCATCCGCAATTTCTGGTCGAACGGTGGCAACAACGCTTCGGCGCGGGGTCCACGGAAGAGCTGTGCAAATGGAACAACAGTCCTGCACCTGTTTACGGTCGGATTAATCGAATAAAGACCGATCCGGAAACCTTTCTGCACCTCTACCCGGACTTACGACCGCTACCTGACAACTCGGATTTTGTACAATTCAATACTCTGCCAACGGCCGCTCTCGATTCTGGTCATTGCTACATTCAAGACCCCAGCACAGCAATTGCGTGCCAGCTTCTCAATCCAAAGCCAGGAGAAAGAGTGCTCGACGCGTGCGCGGCACCGGGCGGCAAAACGGCGTATCTCGCGCAGCTCATGCAAAACCGTGGAGTCATCGTTGCCTGCGACCGCGACCGTGAACGGCTCCAAATTGTGAAGGGTAATGTTGGCCGTCTAGAGGCGACCATCGTTCGTGCTGTCTGCCACGATTGGACGCGCAATCATCCTCCAGAAGAAATTTTGTCAATCGCGCCATTTGATCGAATCCTTTTGGATGCGCCATGCACAAATACCGGAGTCATGCGCCGACGGATTGACGCGAGATGGCGACTGCGATCTGATGATTTCAGTCCGATGGCCAACGAACAGTTGGTCATCTCGCGCGCTGTACTCCCCTTGCTAAAACCCGGCGGCATATTCGTCTACAGCACGTGCAGCCTTGAGTGCGAAGAAAACGAAGATGTCATTGGCCGACTCGTTGCCGAGCTGCCGGCCTTGGAGCTGGAGACGGAAAAACATTCACTTCCTTTCCGCGACGGTTTTGATGGCGCATTCGCCGCGAAATTTCTTCGAGCGCCGTAATTTGGCGCGTCTGTCCGAGCGAAGTCGAGGAATCATGTTGTATTACCGTTCGGTAGCGCCGCGGGATCCTTCGACTCCGCTCAGGATGACGGTCGAAATCACGCAACTGCTGGCCCGATCGAGTTGCATCGCGCCCCGCTGGTGGAATGATAAACGCCTATGCAAGACGAGCGATTCGATAAACTCGCAAAACTGCTGGTCGAATATTCCATTCGCCTAAAACGCAACGAGACGGTCCTGATCGAAGCATTCGACATTCCCGATGAAATGACAGCCGCACTGATTCGAGCGGCACGGAATGCGGGAGGCGTTCCGTTTGCGCAGGTATATCACGCGCGAGTGAACCGCGCGCTCGCTCTCGATGCCTCCGATCGACAACTGAACATCATGGCAAGCCATGAACTGGCGCGCATGAAAAAAATGAACGCGTACATTGCGATGCGCGGCAGTCACAATGTCACCGAGTTGGCGGACGTACCGGCGGAAAAAATGCAGTTGATCGGCAAAAAGATGCGGCCGGTGCAGGATCAGCGCGTAAAACGGACGAAATGGGTCGTGTTACGGTGGCCCACACCCTCGATGGCTCAGCTTGCGGGAATGAGCACGGAAGCGTTTGAAGACTTCTTTTTCGATGTCTGCACGCTCGACTACCGCAAACTGCAGCCCGGTATGAAGGCGCTTAAGGGGCTGATGGAACAAACGGACCGCGTCCAAATCAAGGGTCCGGGCACGGATCTGAATTTCAGTATCAAAGGAATTCCAGCTGTCATTTGCGGTGGTGATCGCAACATTCCCGATGGCGAAGTTTTCACAGCTCCGGTGAAAGACTCGGTGGAAGGCCAACTCACCTTTAACGCGCCGAGCATTTATCAAGGCATCGCTTTCGACGGTGTCGCGCTTAATTTCAAAAAAGGTAAAATCGTCGAGGCATCAAGTAACGAGACCGAAAAACTTAACAAGATCCTCGATTCAGATACGGGCGCGCGTTATATCGGCGAATTTTCGCTCGGCTTTAACCCGCGAGTGTTCCAGCCGATGCGCGACATCTTGTTCGACGAAAAAATCGCTGGATCATTCCATTTCACTCCAGGGCAAGCCTACGAGGAAGCCGACAACGGAAACCGAAGTCAGGTGCACTGGGATATGGTCAGCATTCAGCGTCCCGATTACGGCGGCGGCGAAATTTATTTCGACGGCAAATTGATCCGGAAAAACGGCGAGTTTCTTCCGAAACAATTGCGCTCGCTAAACTGGCGCTGATTTTCGACCAGTCATCTGGTCAAACGGCCATCGTCAGGCGCGCTTCGGTCCGCCGAGCAAGTTCAGTTGCATCATTACGATTTCACCGCCTTCGTTGAGTTCGAGATTAGCGATCTCGAACATCGGCGCGCCTTCAACCGGACCAGGCCCGGTCCCTGGCAACTGAACGACGACCTGCTTCGAATTTGAATTCAGCGTGACCGATCCAATTTCGAGCGTCGGAGAAAACTCAAGCGTGCTGATCTGGAAGGGAACGGTAATGAATACAGACGCGCGCCCCTGCGCTGACGGGGTCAGTTGAACGGGCGCCGTTTCAGAGTTCGGCACGACCTGCAATCCTGCAACTGCAAACGAAGGCATCCCTCCCATGGCAGGCCGCTGTTGCTGAGACGGGACGACGCGAATGGTGCCGAGCGCGCCCGCCACAGGTTGAATTTTCACGACTTCAAAGGCAACCTGCAGATTCAGCGGTGATTGCGCGCGCTGAGGTGAAGGCAATCGCATCGTCACGAGCTTCGATATGGGACGAACTTTCAACACTCCCATTTTAAAGCTCGGCGTTAACTGCATCGCTGCTATCTCGAACGAGAAAGTAAGCTGCACAGAGGTTTGCATCCCGGCTGCCGGTACCGGTGCTTGAGGTTGCGGTTGCGGTTTGGGCACAGGTGGTGTCGGGGCTTTGGCTATCGGAGCAGGTGGTGTTTGAGTAGTTTCTGGCATGGTTGCAGGTATGGTTGGTTGAGGAAAGACTGGCCGGATCGGAATAACAGGCGGAGGCTGGAAATCAGATGCCTGTTCGCCAATAACTTCGTTGACTGGAGCTTCACGGTCTGTAAAGGACTCGCGTTCAGAAAAAGCCTCAGGTTGAACAAGATCTTCCTGCTCAACAAACGCTTCACGCTCGGCAAAAATCGTTTCATGCGGCTGATCGTTCTCGATAGGCACACCTGTTAACTCCGGTGTTTCCGCATCGGGCCACGCATACTCGGCCCCGCTGGCGAACACCTCGTTCGGTTGCTCATAAGCGGCGACAGCTTCTTCCCTTGGATTCTCGGAAAATTCGTTGGCCTCTTGGGCGCCGAACACTGGCTCCTCCGGAACCTGCAGAATTTCATTCTCCTCTGATTGCGAAGTAATCGTGGACGCTGCGGCAAATTCAGGGATGGGTTCGGAACCGTCCAGTCCATTTTCCTCCTGGGCAACTGCTGACGCGGCCTCCGGTGCTTGTTCGATTACCGGTCCGACCGACTCAAGGAACGGCTCGGCCACCGGAGCTGATCTCTTAGTTAGCTGCGCCTCAGCAGCCGTGGCCACTGGGCTAACCGAGTCAGAAAATGGCTCGGGCAATGGAGCCGATTCCTCGCGTCGCGGCCCGACATCGGTGACTACCGGTCCTACCGATTCAAAAAATGGCTCGGCCACTGGGGCTGATTCCTCAGGTTGCGGCTCCACAGGATCAGGAAGCCGTGAGGTCTTCGACTTCGAGACTTTCAACCGATTGAAAGCACCGCCAGTTTTCGACAACGGTAACGTGCTCGGACGGATCGGAGAATTCCACGCTTTAAGTTCAAGTGAGACTTGACGTGGTCCCCCGGCGAAGCCATTGCCTTGAACCCCAATCGTGTGGGCGGGCGCTGTTCTCGCGTTAAAAACCGCTGGGGCGGCGGCTGGTTCTGCCTGCGAGGAACCCGGGACCGAGAATTTGTATCCCCGACGAAGCGCCGGGAGGACAGCAACGGCTATCAGCACCACGGCCGCCAGGAGGAGTCCACCAACAATCCATAGCCTGCGGCTCGACGCGCCAGCGAAGGTTGACGACGAGGTTTTGGTCGGCGCTGTCGCAGCGATTGTCTGTTCGGGAGGACTTGTTTGCGCGACAGGCTGTTGCTCAGCCTGATTTTGGCTGCTGGCAACAGTCGAAGCGCTCGCGGCCTCAGACGTGGCAGGCTGTTGCTCGATTTGATTTTGGTCGCTGGAGACAGTCGTCGAAGCGCTTGTCGTCTCTGGAGCGGCAGGCTGAGACGCAGCTGCTGATTCGCTGCTGGTCGAAGGCGATTGCGCCACTGACGGCTCCGCCGGAGAATTGGTCTCGGGCGCAGGCCCGTTCAAATCGGTCTGATTAGCTGTCGCTCCCGCGTTGGCAAGTTCCATTCCGCCGTCTGGAGCACTTGTTGACGGCCCCAAGGCAAGCGTTCCCGTCTGTTTGTTTGCGGCAGCGCCCTTGTCCGGGATTGGGCTCGGCTCTACTGCGGGACCACCGTCCGTCTGCGAATTGGCGACATTGCCCGTATCAAATGCGACCGCAGGAGAGGTTGTGCCTTCTGGTCTTTGCAACCATCCGACATCATAGAAAGCATCGGCAAAAACGCTGTTGAGGGCCGGCGAGTAAATCTTATTGGCGGAGTTCGTCCAATCCTCGGCCTTTTGCGCATTATTGTGCTTGTACTCCCATGCCGCTTGCGCGTAATACAGCGCGGGAGTGTCGCCCGTGAATTGGAATTCCTCCATCATCGAGTGCGCCCTGCTCTCTTTGCCGTCCATCAAGAGCGCCATGTAAATTTTGAACTTGATCAGCTCGGCCGCCTGGTTCTTTTCGCCGCCGGGTATGCGTTTATACAACGTCTCGAAACGGTCGCGTGCTTTTGCGTACTCTTTCTTTTTGAATGGAATTTGCGCGAGATTGTATTGCGCATCGCGAAGTTTGGGATCCAACTTTGCTGCCTTTTTGAAAGCGGCCTCGGCGTTGTCGAATTGGCCCTGCTGCATGAGAATTTCGCCCCGCAAATTCAGCGTCGCGGGCTGATTGGGATCCACCTTGTCCGCTTCGTCCACCAGCTTTAGCGCCGTGGCAAAATCACGCTGGCGAAACGCCTGCTGCGATTGCTCAAATTTCGACCGGGCAAACGCCTTGGTCTTTTCCGTGCGTTCGGCAGCCGTCATGAGCGGTAGGGAAGCTCGCCGTTGGCCAGATGGTTTTTCCATCCAACCGATTTCGTACAGCGATTCCACGAAAAGCTTGTTTAGCTGCGGTGAATAGTTCTTTTCCGCCGCGGTGATCCAATCCTTGGCTTCCGTTTCGTTCTTCTGTTGGAGCGCGACCGCCGCTTTCACATAATCAACCGCGGGTGTATCGGGCGAAAGCTCCAGCTTGGCCAGGATCGAATCGACCATGTTGCTTTTGCCCTCCATTAAGTAGGTCAGCAAGATTTTGTATTGGATCAGCTGCGAAGCTTCCTTTGCCAGATCCGCCTGTCCGGTGGAGAGCAATTGCTCGAAGCGCTTTCTCGCCTCTATCCAATCTTTTTTGAGAAATGGGATCTCCGCCATGTTAAAGCGCGCGTTCCAAAACTTAGGATCAATCCGTGCCGCCTCGGTCAATGCGGCTTCAGCCTGATCGTAATTGCCCTGCCGCATGAGGATAACTCCGCGCAGGTTTTTCGATGCTGCAAGATCGGGCTGGCGCGCGTCAATGGCGTCGAGTTGTTTCAGCGCCTCGGGAAATTTGCCCGCGTCGAATGCGCGATAAGCGGTGTTGTACATCTCCTCCAACTCCGCCTTGGTCGGGGCAACGTTATCCGCCGCAAAGGCCGTAAGTCCCAGCGCTGCGATGGCAGCGAGCTTCCAGATTTTCATGAACCACCGATTCAAGCCCTGATTAGCATCCCTGACAAGTCGAAATTGTGTTCGGCGCGAAGATTTTCGGTTCGGTTCGGAAAAACATTTTGCAAGGAACGACGGCTTGGGCAGCCCGGCGATTTCACGTGTGACGGCTGGGAAGCCGTCACTCCCTGGTCTACGAAATCAATTCAAGTTTCCGACGATCCGTAATCCTTCGAGAGTCAGGTGCGGATGAACCACTGCGAGCTCCGGCAGCTGGCTGGCAACAAGGCACGCATAACCGCCGGTGGCGACGATGGTAACTTTTTTACGTGGAAACTGCTCCGCAGTAATTCGCGTCAGAATCTCCCGAACCAATCCACGGTAACCCAAGACGGCGCCGGAACGCAATGCTTCGACCGTCGACTTACCAACGGCACGGTGTGGCTCCTTCAGCGACAGCCTCGGGAGTAGCGCCGTCCGTTGATAAAGAAAATTTGTCATCGCTTCCAGTCCCGGCGCAATCACGCCGCCGATGTACCTGCGCCCTCCCGAAACCACATCGAACGTCACCGCCGTGCCGAAGTCCACAACGATGGCAGGACATCCATAGAGTTCGGCAACAGCTGCGGCGTTCGCCAAGCGATCCGCGCCTATCGATTCGGGTTTGGGATAATCAATCGTGACACCCAGCTTTAGTTTCCAATCCAGCCAGAGCACTTGCACTTTGTTGTGCGCGGCCTTCGAGATTGCAGAGTTTTTTGTCGGCACCACTGATGAGATGACGAGTTTCTTTACCTGCCGCCGCCTCAAAAATTCAGCGACCAGACTCCTTGAAAGTTTCGAGGTGGGGACCCGCGCAGGGTTGGAGACTCGCTCTCGCGACGCGAACGCAAGTTTTGCGTACGAGTTGCTCACATCGATCAATAAATAATCGGAGCGACGCGCCACGGCTAAGATGCAGACACCCAACACTCCGCGGCGTCAAGCATGCGCCACACGCTCGGTAGCACGGTCGGCTTGCGACAATCGCGCCGCGCGGGTAGCCTCGCCCTGTGAGAAGATTGGTGCATCGACCCCGTCGCCTGCGGCGTTCCCCTGGCCTGCGGAACCTTGTTCGTGAAACCCACTTGACCATTCACGATTTTATTTTGCCGCTATTCGTAAGCGAAAAATTGGACCAGCGTCGCCCTGTCGGCAGTATGCCGGGAGTTTTTCAGTTGCCGGTGAACGAAGTCATCGATGAAGCGCGCCGGGCTCAGGATCTCGGGCTGCAAGCGATCCTGCTCTTCGGAATTCCCGCGCGCAAAGATGAGCAAGCAAGCGGCGCTTACGCAGAAGAGGGAGTGATTCAAAAAGCGGTCCGAGCAATTAAATCGAAATGTCCGGAATTGATTGCGATCACCGACGTTTGTCTTTGCGAATACATGAGCCACGGCCACTGCGGTGTCACCCGAATTGACGGCGAGCATTTTCATGTTCTGAACGACGAAAGCGTCGAACTTTTGGTGCAAACGGCGCTCTCTCACGCCGCCGCAGGCGCGGACGTTGTGGCGCCGAGCGACATGATGGATGGCCGGATCGGCGCGATTCGCGAAGCTCTCGACGCGAGCGGATTCGATCAAACAGGAATCATGAGTTACGCAGCGAAATTTGCGTCGGTGTTTTACGGGCCGTTTCGTGAGGCAGCGGAAAGCCCGCCGCAGTTCGGCGACCGCCGTTCGTACCAAATGGATTTTGCGAACGCAAACGAAGCGCTGCGCGAAGCGGCGCTGGATATCGAAGAAGGAGCGGACATGGTGATGATTAAACCTGCCCTGCCGTATCTCGACATCTTGTGGCGCGTGCGCCAACGCTTCGGAAAACCAACTGCGGTCTATCACGTGAGCGGTGAGTACGCCATGGTCAAAGCTGCGGCCGAGAAAGGGATTTTTGATGAGCGCGCCGCCGTTCTCGAGATCATGACGGCGCTTAAGCGCGCTGGCGCGGACATCATCGTCACCTACTGGGCACGTGAACTCGTGACATGGCTGCGGGAGTAACAAGCCGCCGCGGCGAAACAACGCAACACGCCAGGCTCAAGCAGCTCGCATTTATTTGGGCGCAGACGCACGGGTTTTCCGCGTGCGCGATGGAAGTGACTTTGCCCCGCTGCCGATATCGCGCCGATGTGGCCGGCTATCGGTCTGTCCCGAAGCAAGTTGGACCAACAGCGGTGTTCGAATGCAAACAGGCGCTGTGCGATTTGCGACGAGACAACTGTCGAAGTGAGTCCGCACGCCAGCGACTCGAAGCTATATGTGATCGTCGCCAGGTTCTCGAAGCGCGCATCCGCACGCATTATCCAAACCTGCACAATGGTGATTCGCTTTTCCCGGAATTTGATTCCGAGAATTTCAGCGCGATCGGCCACCGCGGTTATGCCCGCCTCGATCGTGAGTTACGAACGCTGCAAAATCGGCTCTACGATTGCACAAAGTTCGAGAAGCTAATTCGCTACCGCTGCGCGAATTTGTTTTTTATCGTGCTACCCGAACAATTATTCCGCGAATCGGAAGTACCTGTCGGCTGGGGCGCTCTGGTTAAATCAAACGATACACTGATACTCGTACGCAAACCAACCTGGACCGACGCTACAGCGGCCAATCGGCTTCACGTTTTGCACCGAATCGCCGTGGCGGGAACACGAAGCTTCAATCGAGAACTTTCGCTAGACTGGCACGAGTAAATTGTGCCCGGTCATTTCTTTGGGTTGCGGCAAACCGAGCAGAAATAAAAGAGTCGGCGCAACATCCGCCAGAATGCCGTCCCGGCAGCGAAATTTCGCTGCGTCGTTGGCAACATACATGAAGTGCACAAGGTAGCTGGTGTGTGCAGTGTTTGGCGAGCCGTCGGGATTGCGCATTTGCTCGCAATTGCCGTGGTCCGCGGTAACCAATGCTTTCCCGTGCAGTTCTAGAAGTTTTGGAATAATGCGGGCGCAGCATGCGTCCACCGTCTCCACTGCTTTGATCCCAGCCTCGACAACGCCAGTGTGACCAACCATGTCGGGATTGGCGAAATTTAAAACGATTAGATCGTAGTCGGCTAAGCGTGCGAGCAGTTCATCAGTAACTTCGGGCGCGCTCATCTCCGGCTTCAAATCGTAAGTGGCCACTTTAGGCGAAGGAACGAGTTTGCGGTCTTCCCCAGAAAAGGACTTTTCGATTCCGCCGTTAAAAAAATAAGTCACATGCGCGTACTTCTCCGTCTCGGCGATGCGCAATTGCTTTTTGCCGGCGGCACTGACGATCTCTCCTAAAATGTGTTTGAGTTCTGCGGGCGCGAAGATGAACGGCGAAGAATACCGAACATCGTACTGGGTGAGCGATATGAAATGAATTTGCGGCCACACTTCGCGATCGAACCCGTCGAAGTCTTTTAGCAAAAACGCTTGTGAGAGCTGGCGCGCACGGTCGGCGCGAAAGTTAAAAAACAAAACCGTATCGCTATCGCGGACGCGTTGCTCGTTCGGAAAGGCAAAAATGAGGGGAGGCATGAATTCGTCGGTCTTGCCCAGCGAGTATTGTCGCTCCACAGCGGCAGCGGGCGATGATTCGCACGATTCACCGCGACCAAGAACGATTGCGTCCCATGCTTTTTTTGTGCGGTCCCAGCGGTGGTCTCGATCCATCGCGTAATAGCGCCCCACCACAGTGATGATCTTAGCACCGCTCTTCTCGAGTTCTTTTTCGCACGTCCTTAAAAAACCCGCACCGCCCGTCGGCGACGTGTCTCGTCCATCGGTAAACGCATGCACAAAAATTTCTGTAACTCCTGCTGCATGCGCGGCGTTCGCCAGCGCGATCATGTGCGAGTAATGGCTGTGCACGCCACCGTCGGAAACCAACCCGAGGAGATGCAATCGATGTCCACGCGCAGCTTCGAGGGCATGCCGCAAAACAGGATTATGTTCCAGTTCACCACCGGCGATCGCCTTGTTAATCCGGGTGAGGTCCTGATAAACGATTCTGCCAGCTCCGAGATTAAGATGGCCAACTTCCGAGTTCCCCATCTGTCCCTCCGGCAAGCCGACGTTCGCGCCGCTGGCGCTTAATCGCGACCAGGGATAATCGCAATACAGCTGATCGTGAAACGGCGTGGATGCGAGCAGCGTCGCGTTGCCGTTTTCTTCACGCTTCTCCGGGCCGCCGGGATTAATGCCCCAGCCGTCGCGAATGATGAGCATCACCGGGCCAGCCATGTTCTCGCACTTTGCCGATGAACGAGAAGGTGGACAAGCAGTTCTTTGAAGAAGGCAGCGCATGCCTTCGGCTGCCATTTTCGCCGCGCAAGCGAGGACGCTTACGCTACACTAAGCGAAAATGAAGTGGCGCAATCAGTTGCTGGCGTTCGTCTGTCTGCTCGCCTTCGCGGGAGTGGGTGTCATTTATTTTCAGCACTGGGTCATCCGAAAACCCTTTGGCATTATATTGTTTGTCGGAGAAGGGCTCTCGCCGGCAAGGCTGGCTCCTACTCGCACCTATGCCGGCGGAGCGGGCACGCGTTTAAATGTGGACTCCATGCCGTACGCCGCACTGGTGATGAATTACTCGAAGGATTTTGCCGCGCCGGATCAGGCGGCTGCCGCTACCGCTATCGCGACCGGTGAGCGGGTGACCAATCGCGCGATCGCGATTAACGGCGAGGGCAAACCGCTCAAGAGCATCATTGAGTTGGCGCGCGAATACGGACGAGCCACAGGCTTGGTCACGGACGCAAAGCTCACCGACCCCACAAACGCAGCGTTCTACGCGCACACAGGAGACGCCACCGACCCCGAGAAGATCGCAGCCGAGTTTGTGGATCGCGCAAACATTGACGTCGCAATGGGCGGCGGTGCGGAGCAATTTATTCCAGCCACGAAAGGCGGTGAGAGACAAGACGCGCGCGATCTGTTGCTGGAGCTTCGTGGCAATGGATTCGACATCGTCCGCACACGCACGGATTTGGAAGCGGTTCCAGCGTGGCGCCGGTCGAAAGTTTTCGGCCTCTTCAGCAACAACGATCTCGCGTACGCAAATCAGGTGGAAGAGCGAGGCCAGCAGCCCAGTCTTTCGGATATGGTCAGGCGAGCCATCCAGTTGCTACAGTACAACGCCGGGGGCTATTTACTCGTGATCGATGCGGGCTTGATGCGAAAGGCGGCTGAGGAAAACAATGGGGAGCGAACTCTGACGCAAACGCTCGAGTTAGACCGCGCGGTTGGCGTCGCCCGAAGTTATGGTGGCCCACAATCTACGATAATTGTGTGCGGCGATGCGGCCATTGGCGGGATGAGCTTGAATGGATTTCCTTTTCGGAAAGACAGTGGAATCGCGCTATTGGGTTTCAATTCAGCTGGTCAACCATGGATCACCTGGGCAACGGGGCCGCAGGGAACAAAGTCATACGGCGCTGCGAAACTACCGGTGAATCAGGACCCGGCCGAAGCCAAAGAGCCTGCACAGGAACAGCCCGAGCCCGCGGCAATTTACACAAAATCGGCGCTGGTCACGGTTGAAGATGTGATTGCATTTGGTAGCGGCCCCGGAACAGATGCGCTGCAAGGTGTGGTCGAAAGCACAGCTATTTTTAAAATTTTGCGTGACGAGTTGTGACGGCGTCGGCTTCGCCGTCACAGATCTAAATCGCTGAAGCGTTCAATCGTTACTCGTTTAGTCAATGGAACGTCGTAGCCATTCCACAGCCTGGGCACTATTTCGCCGTTTCGCGGTACGGCATCCCGAGTTCATACAACGCGATTTGTTGATCGAGATCCGTCATCACAGCATCCTCACCGTGCATCCGCGCGAGTTGCATTGCAGAGTGGGCAGTTCTAATTGCATTCGCGAATTCACCGTTCTCCGCATACGCGGCTCCGAGAGTACGCAGCACAAGAGTGTTTGTGCCTCCGACCAGTCGATCGGCCTGTTTCGCAAGCTTAATAGCTTTCGGACCATTTCGCAGTGACGCGTCCGGGGATGTGGCTAGCAGCCACGCTAGATTGGTAAGCGTGGGAATTGAGCTCGGTGCAAGCTCCAGCGCTTTTTGGTAATGCTGGATTGCTTCCGCAGGGTTGCCTTTTTCCTCCAGAGCGATCGCGAGCGTCGTCTGACAATCCACATCCGAAGGGCGGAGCAAGAGTGCACTCCGGCAAACTTGGATGGCCCCGTCTAGTTCGCCTTTCTCCAGCAACGCATGACCAAGACTGTAACGAGCGAGAAAGTGATCGGGGTGTCCTGTTATTGCCTCTTGGTAATGAGCGATTGCTTCGTCAATCCGGCCCTTTTGAAAAAGTGCGTTGCCCAAAGAAACTTGAGCATCCGGATCCGTTGGTCGCATACGCACCGCTCTTTCACAATGAAGGATCGCCTCGTCCACCTGAGCTTTTCCCAAAAGCGCCGTACCAAGATTGTACTCGGCGTCCCACGAGTCGGGCTGCATTTGCAAGGCCGACCTGTATTGAGCAATGCCTTCGTCGATTTTGCCTTTTTGGAGAAGAACAAGGCCAAGATTCGTGTGGGCCATCCAACATTCGGGATTTCTTGCGAGGGTGGTGCGCCAAAGCGTTTCAATATCGGTGTACATCGCGGCTTGCCGCCACGTCAACGTTCCCAAGCTTGCAACGACTAACAATGCAGCACTTAGAATGATAGCGCGGTACCGCACAAATTTGTCCGACAAACTCACTACGCCCGCGCTCGCAAGCGCGACCGGTCCGATGCAGGCGAGATACTGGTAATGATCTGCCACGAACGTGTAGCGAAATGTGAACAGCATGATAAATCCCAGCACCGGGCTGAGTGTGGCGACGAAAAATGCCGCCGCGACTTCAACACTTCGCCCGAGGTATCGCCTGAGAAAGTAGATGGCCACAGATGCCCCGATGCCTGCAAGTAACCAAATATAGTTGCGTAAATCCGACGGCGAAATATTCCATCTCGGATAAATAAAGATGAGATCGGAAGGCCAAAAGATTTTGCTCAGGTAAAACCAAACAGCCCGACTCGCTACGAGGATCCGTTCGATTGGGCTAAGGAAGGTAAACACGTCGCGATTCGTTCCCTGATGGTAGCGTTCCCACCAAACTGCGAGTAACCCGAACCCAACGCCGAGCACGACAAAAGGAACAATTTGCATCAGACGGCGAATCGTGATCGGCTTTTTTTGTAACCATAGAATCAAGAACAATGCAGCCGGGAGCGTGCAGGCGGTTGCTTTCGCCGAGAGTGCCAGCACATAAAAAATCAGCGCCAGGCAATACAAGATCCATCGGCGCCGAGTTCGCTCGTCAACAAACGCAATCCAGGCAAGCAGCGTCAGCAAGAAGAAAAAGCCCATCAGCACGTTCTTGCGTTCGGTAATCCATGCCACGGACTCCACCTGCACCGGATGTAGCGCAAAGATTGCCGCAGCTAACCACGAGCCTGGGACGCCTAATCGAGCCAGCACCGCCCAGACCAGAAGAGCATTGCCAACATGAAGCAGAAGATTGACCCAGTGATAGCCAGTCGTGTTGAGTCCCCACAACGCATGCTCGAGACGAAATGTGCTGTACGTGAGCGGGAAATATTGCGACGGAGAATCGAGGGAAAACCAAATGCGCTGCCAACCATTCGGAGCGCTTAACAATTCGTTGTTAATTACATAGGCGTCATCGTCCCATAGAAATCCCCCATGCCACGCAGGCCGGTATGCCAGGATCGTCACTGCTGCCAAAACGACAGCGAAAATCAGCGCCCGACCGCGCGCGGAAAAGATGGGCCTTGAGATTTCGTGCATACTCTAGCCGCAGGCGATCACACACCAAGGCCGTTCACCCGAAACTTCGAACGCCAGCATCAGTTGCAACGTTCCGTTTCTCATCGAAATAGGAGCTTTCGCCGTGAGCAAGACCGACATTAACGGAAAGCTCGTGCAGTTTGCATGGTGGGTTCTGGCGACAATCGTTTGTACTCTCGTCGTCACAATCAGGATTGACCTCTTGGGACCTCCGGTCGAACGCGACGAGGGGGAGTACGCTTATGCCGGCTAGCTCATATTGCAAGGCATCACGGCTTATGAGCTCGGGGTCGGCAATCAGCAAATTCTCGAAGACTCATTACAACAACTAAGAGCGATCTCTTCGGCGAGCTTCCGAAATCAGTGGAGACTTTGAAAAACCTACATTCCCGATTTAAAAACGAAACTTTTAGCCCCTTGGCACTTGCAACATTGTAAGGCCGCAAATGCAAAGAATCAGCCAATCACCCGCTCTCCACATGCGAAATCGACATTTCGCGATCGGCTGCATTTGTGTCTGCCTCTTTATCGTAACGTGGGTCGTCTATGCTCAAACACTCCGATACGATTTCGTTAACTACGACGATCCGCGTTATGTCTATCAGAACACGAGGATCACTGGCGGCATTAGCGTCGCCAACGTCGCCTGGGCGTTTTCTCATATCCACTCCGAAAACTGGCATCCGCTGACGACCATCACGCATATGCTCGATTGCCAACTGCACGGGTTGAACGCCGGCTGGCACCACTTCACCAACGTCCTTCTGCACTCTTTCGCAGTCGTCCTGCTGTTTGTGGCGCTGGAGCGCATGACAGGCGCCTTGTGGCGAAGCGCGTTTGTATCCGCGGTTTTCGCTGTGCATCCGTTGCATGTGGAGTCGGTCGTGTGGGTCGCCGAACGCAAAGATGTGCTGAGCGCATTTTTCTTCATGCTCAGCCTGCTCGCATACTCAAATTATACGCGCGCACCATCGATTGGCCGGTATCTAATAATGGCACTTGCCGTCGCCCTCGGACTAATGTCAAAACCGATGTTGGTTACACTGCCGTTTGTTCTTTTAGTCCTCGATTATTGGCCGCTCGAGAGATTTGAAACCCGCGGATCAAACAGTGTACGCCGACTGTCACAACTCGTGTGGGAAAAGACCCCGCTGATCGCGCTCTCTGGCGTTTCAAGCATCGTTACATTCTTGGCCCAACGAGGAGCCATCGGTTGGACTGAGCAGTTGCCAGTACAGGAACGAATAAGTAATGCCTTGGTTGCCTATGTTATTTACATCCGGCAGATGTTCTGGCCAGCAGGGCTCGCTGTGTTCTACCCGCACCCGGAAAACAGACTGCCGGCATTGGAAATTGGTCTAGCGTTTATTGTTCTCATCGGAATCACGTCGGCAGCATTCGTCTTTAGAAAGCGATCGCCTTATTTCGTCACTGGTTGGTTATGGTACCTTGGAATGCTCGTGCCCGTCATTGGATTGGTACAAGTAGGATGGCAGGGACACGCAGATCGCTACACATATTTGCCGCAGATCGGTCTTTACATTGCGCTTACCTGGGCGGTAGTACATTTCACTCGCTCGTGGCGCTTTCAACGGGTGGCCTTGGCCGTTGCTGCTATAATTGTTGTTAGTGCTTTAAGTTGGTGCTGCTGCCTGCAAGCATCTTATTGGCGCGACAGCAAAACGCTGTTTACCCATGCACTTGCTGTTACCAAGAACAACGATGTTGCTATGAATAACCTCGGCATCATTTTTTTGGAGAAAGGACAACTGGACGAAGCGATTTCCAACTTACAAGCAGCCATAGATGTGCGACCTGAAAATGCGCCAGCTCATGATAATCTCGCGAAGGCTCTGCTTCAAAAAGGCCAGGTGGCAGAGGCGATGGTTCATTATCGCAAGTTTTTGGAGCTAGAACCTGACAACGTGGAGGCACGTAACACGCTTGGAACAGCGCTCATTCAACAGGGCAAATTGAGCGAAGCCATCGGCCAGTGGCAGGATGCGCTGGCGATCCAACCGGAGAACGGAAACGCCGCGAGTAATCTAGCCTGGGTATTTGCAACGTGTCCCGAGGATTCAATCCGGGATGGAAGCCACGCAGTCGAACTGGCCGAGAAAGCGCTGCGTATCTCGGGCGGTAAAATCCCAATGATCTACAAGGTGCTTGCCGCCGCGTACGCGGAAAGTGGACGCTTTTCTGACGCCATAGAAAACGCGCGGCGCGGCGCCGAATTAGCAGCTAACCAGGGTAACCCAGCTTTGGCCGCCGAACTGGAAAGCAATATTGCTCTTTACCAATCCGGCCGTCCGCTGCGAGATCCAAGCATAAAAAATGGCAGCTCGTCGCCGTAGCACGCGCGGCGCGAAGGAGCGGCCGCTTTCAAAGGACCGAAAGCGCTCGTCCGATGTCTCTGGCTTGGGTTTATGTGCCCCCGGCAACCGTGCGAACGCACGGCTCTCAAGCCTTCTCATCTGCATTGGGCTGGTGGCAGTCACCTGGGTCGTATTCGGTCAAACCTTAGCGCATGATTTCGTCAATTTTGATGATCATGTTTACGTCTACGAAAATCCGCTAGTCGTAAGAGGGCTTTCCACTGAAGGAATAATCGCCGCATTCACGCACACTCACGCGCTGAACTGGCATCCGCTGACTACACTTTCTCACATGCTCGATTGCCAGCTTTATGGACTCAAGGCTGGCGGCCATCACCTGACCAATGTCATTCTTCATACCATTTCTGTGCTGCTGCTCTTTGTTGCACTCACCCAAATGACTGGCCGGCTTTGGCAAAGCGGCTTTGTGGCCGCGCTATTTGCCATTCATCCGTTGCACGTTGAATCGGTCGCCTGGATAGCTGAGCGAAAGGATGTTCTGAGCGGGCTGTTTTTCATGCTGACGCTGGCTGCGTATGCTCGCTATGCGCAGGCGCCCTCCACACTTCGATATCTGCTCGTGGTATTGTTTTTCGCTTGTGGCCTCATGTCGAAACCAATGCTCGTAACGCTGCCGTTCGTGCTGTTGCTATTGGATTATTGGCCTCTCGGTAGAATTGAAAGTCGGAAATCAGAAGTCGGAAGTCGGCTACGAAGATTGATTACAGAAAAAGTTCCGATGTTCTCGCTGTCCATCTGTTCGTGCATCGTGACGTTATTTACGCAAAGGCAAGGTCCGAACGCGATTGATCAACTGCCTTTTCTATGGAGGCTGAACAACACGTTCGTAAGTTACATCACCTACATCCGACAGATGTTATGGCCCATGCGGCTCGCGGTGTTCTATCCGCATCCAAACGATCGTCTTCCAGTCTTAGAAGTTACAGCGGCGATCGCGTTCCTTGTTGGTGTCAGCTTGTTAGTAATTTATCTGCGGCGGACAAAACCTTACCTAGTTACCGGATGGTTTTGGTACCTGGGAATGCTTGTTCCAGTGATTGGTCTCGTTCAGGTCGGTGAGCAAGCGCATGCGGATCGTTATACATATCTGCCACAGATCGGCCTTTACATCATGATCGTATGGGTAGTTGGAGATCTTCTCTTAAAATCAACGTCGCGTGTTGGTCGTGCGCTGGCCGGCGTTGCCGCCGCAATGATAATTCTGAGCTTAAGCGAGCGAGCGCGCGGCCAGACTTCCTATTGGAAAAACAGTGAAACGCTGTGGAGACATACGCTCGCCGTTACTAGCGACAACGACGTCGCGCATAATAACTTGGGCTTTCTCTTTCTGCGGAGGCGAGAATTAGATAATGCCATTTCAGAGTTTCAGGCAGCACTAGATATACGATCCAGAAGCACTCAGGCTCATTACAGCCTTGGGGCGGCACTCATTCAAAATAACATTGGTAACGCTTTTGCCAGGAAGCAGGTTTGGGATAAAGCAATCGACCACCTGCAGGAAGCCGCAAGGCTGCGTCCTGATTACGCGGATGCGCACTTCAATCTTGGAAGCGTTCTTTTTCAACTGGGCCAGATCGACCAGGCGATCGCCCAATGGCGAAAAGCGCTGGCGATACGACCAACCGACGAGCAAGCTCACAGGAATATTGCCAGCGCGCTTCGCAAACAGGGAAATGTTAAAGAATCAATCGCGGAGTATGAACAAGCCCTGAACATAACGCCAGAAGACACTGTGGCGCTCAACAACCTGGCATGGATTTTGGCCACTTCTTCCGATGCCTCAATACGCGACGGCGCACGATCAATCACGTTGGCGGTGAAAGCGGTGCAGGCGTCGGGAGATAAAGATCCAAATTTCGTTCGCACACTTGCCGCCGCACATGCAGCAGTTGGACAATTCGCCGAAGCCGTCGCGGCAGCTGAGACAGCCAAGGCATTAGCCAGCACACAAGGTAAGACGGAGCTCGCAAGCAGATTGGAAGAAGAAATTGCTCTCTACCGCGCGGGCATCGCGGTTCGAGAATGACGGAAACGCATCGCTTCTCAAATGGAATCTATCTCGTTCACCTATGATACGGCAACCCCAGGTCGTAAAGCGC
>DASXOI010000026.1:0-11132 GCA_036494375.1 Candidatus Udaeobacter sp. | reverse complement strand
TCCATCTCGCAGCCGGACATTTCGGACTCGGGCACGGCAGCGGCGCACACGCGCCAGACGAATATTACGTCATCGAATCCGCGAACCCGAAAATCCAGGGCTTCGACGGCGCGACGATGTCGTTTGTTGAATATCTATACGAGTTGTCAAAGTAACATGAGCGAGGAATCTTCAGCTGTTGTTCGAGCTGATGAAGGGTTACGTGCTGCACGCCTTTGGCCAGGAGGTCACGATTCTCCAGGATGGCGAACGCACTAACGGAAGACTGACGGCGTGGATAAATGTAAATCCACCGGGTGATGGGCCGCCGCCGCATTATCACTCAATTGAAGACGAGACATTCTACGTGCTCGAAGGTCGCGCGGCGTGCAGAGCGTTGGTCATATCGCCCATTAGACAGTCAACGCGTTGACCGCCGACACGCGGCGTTCCTTCGTTTGGGCCCTGATTTGAATAGCCAGATAGATTATTTAGGGAATGCCCACCAGCACAGCGGCTAGTCTAGTTGGCCAATCGCCCCGAGCATTTGCCAGTTCATAATTTTTCAGGATTCTGCGCGCAAATCATTCAGAAATTTGAGCATACACAGCAAAGAAAACAAACGCCTTTCAAACGCTTCCTGTGACGTAACAAAATGAGCCGTAGGCGAAACGACGAAGCTACAGCAGCTTTGCCTCTAACTTGATCTGCGTGCCGGCCAGAGCGACGGAGACCGGGCAGGTCTTTTTTGTCAACTCGGCTTGTTCGCGGAATTTTGCTTCGTCAATTCCTGGAACCTCTGCGTCAGTTTTAAGATCTATCGTCGTGATCTTTGGACCGCCATCCACCATTTCCAGTTTCACGGTCGCGGTCGTGCTGATTCGTTTCGCTGGATAACCTGCTTTTTCCAGATTTGCTGACAGCGCCATTGAGTAACAGCCTGCCTCGGCGGCGCCAATGAGTTCCTCCGGATTGGTCCCCTTCGCTTCTTCAAAGCGCGATGAAAATGAATACGGGCCCTCGAACGCGCCGCTGCCAAGTTTCATCGTTCCCCTGCCCTGCTTCAGTGTGCCTTCCCATGTTGCCGATCCAATTCGTGTTGCCATTGTTTTGTCTCCTTTGTTGATGTTCCAGTTACGATTCGCGTCAGACGAGGGCGAACGCAATTGCGCTTTCGACCTTCCATAAGACTGTCATGTTGAGCGGAGCGAAACATCTCTGGCTGTGGCCCCATCGGAGATTGCCACACGAGATGATCAGAGATTCTTCGCTTCGCTCAGAATGACATTTGAGGAGATTCACGCCGCTTCAGGCGCCGCAGTGCCGGTCAACGGCGCGGTCTGGTCGTGTTTTGCTTCAGCGAGCTGACGTTGTTTGCGCCCTAGCCAGATGCTAAGAACGCACCAGATTGCTCCAAGGGGAACTGCGACCCAGGAAATCCCAGCCAGCCCCAGGCCAAGCCACCGCATTAACGGATAAGACCACGCTCCGATTTGGTCACCCAAACGGTAGCCGAATGTGTCCATCAGACTCTTGGCTTTGTACTTGTCTTCTCTCCGTAACACGGTGAAGAGAACTTCGCGCGCTGGTCGAAGTAGCGCGAAGCCTGCGGCCCGTCGCAAGATCTGGAACGTCGCAAGGACCGTGAGAACCGGTGCGACACCAATTGCTGCAAACCCGATCGCGCTCAAAAGCGGCATGAGCACGAGTGTAATTCCAACTCCAAACCACTTCATTAGACGGCCGGTCAGCAAAACCTGAATCAGCACGGTGATCGTGTTCACCGCGATATCGATGTTTGCCAAGAACGACGTACGCGCTGCCCGGTCATGCAGTTGATGTCCGGTAAGCTCTGATTGTTGAAAATACGCCCAGGTGTTTGTGAGCGTGTAGATCATGAGAAACAAGGCGAGAGCAAGTAAGTAGGGAGATCGAGCAATATGCGTCGCGCCCTCCCAGAATTTGCCGCCGATTGGTTGCTCGCTTTGCTCGTCATGGGTCCGAACATTGGCGGGGAATCGGCGAACGCATTGCGCGGCAATTTCCAACATGATCGCTGTGATGAGAAGGAAGAGTCCGGTGCTCAGCTTCCCGGCGAGCGAACTCGTGACTACCCCCCCAACAATTCCGCCAATCGATCCGCCGACAGCAATAAATCCGAAAAGCCGTTTAGCTTGCTCCGGCGTGAAAACGTCAGCCATGAACGACCAAAACATTGTTGTGGCGAAAAGGTTGAAGACGCTGACCCAGATGAAAAATATGGGCGCAAGGATCGTGCGCTCCTGCGCGGCTGGCATCCAGCGCATGAGGAAAAAGAACACGAACAGGTTCGCGATGGCGAAACGGTACGCGATCGGAATAAATCGTCGCCGCGACATACGCGCGACGATGGTGGCATAAAGCGCATTGGCGATTAGCATCCCGGTCAGCGTTCCCGTATACATCCACGGTAGATTTTCAACGCCGCGGTCGGCGCCAATTTCATCGCGAATTGGCCGGATGACGTAATACCCGCCGAGAACGACAAAGTTGAAAACGAACGCCAGGAGCAGCGCGTGAAGTTCGTTCGCCTTTACGTCAACGATTTTCGAAAAAATGCGTTTCATAGCTGGGAGCGCACGCGCCCTCGCGTGCTCTTTTTGGCGCCTCGCCGAAAAGAAAATAAAACGAATTCATCTCGGGCAGCTCCGCGAGGCGCGAAGCTGGGCACGCGAGGCGCGTGCGCTCCCGGAATCATGATTTTTTCTTCCACGCGGCAAGCACTTCCGCTTCACGCTCTGGCGAAAGACCAGCTTTCGGATGCGATTGACGCTCCGGCGGAAGCGACTTGAACCAGGCGAGCGTATCGCGTGCAGTGATGTCGAGCGGTCGAAACGTCAGGCCTTTGCTCAACGCGCGACTAATGTTCGTTCGCGCAACCGCATCATCTTTCCCGGTCCACACCGGCATGTCTGACCAGGGCTGCACTTTCTGCTCAGTCAAAAATTCTTCGCTTACCCAGGTAAGCTTCGCGTCCGACTTCACGGCGCCCTTGATTCCGTCGAGCATAGCCCCGATGCCGAGGGTTTTGGCAGGTCCGGTCGCGTTGTAAATTCCTGTCTCACGATTCTCGGCCATGCGAATGGTCCATTCAGCAAGATCACGCGCATCGATGAACTGGACCGGATCATTCGGCTTTCCAGGCGCCAGCACGTCTCCGGCGCGATCGATGCGCACGGGCCAATACGTAAAGCGGTCGCTCTCGTCGCGAGGGCCAACTATGAGTCCCGGACGAATGACCAAAGTTTTTCCTGGAAACCATTTCTCGGCTTCGCGTTCGGAGAGGGCCTTTAGCGGCCCATATGTTTTGAATCCGGATGCGCGCACCGCTTCAATCGTCTCCTTGTACGGATCTGCACCTTCGTATTTTTCTGTCGGCGCGTTTTCATCAGCGCCGTGCTTGGCCTCGCCGTAAACGGAAATGGTCGAAATGAAAATGTAGCGATCAACATTTCCTTTGAGTACTTGCGCCGCATCGCGGACCCAGGCGGGAAGCATCGTCGGGTTATCGATCACAACATCCCATTGCCGGTTTTTCAGGGCGTCGAGATTACTGTTACGATCACCGACAAGCTGCTCGACTTCAGCAGGCAATTCTCCCGGATGCGTCTTACCACGGTTAAATGTGGTCACCTTATGGCCGCGACTCAGTGCATATTTCACCTGATATGGGCCAGTGAATCCGGTGCCGCCGAGTATGAGTATGCGCATCGGAGCCGGAGTCTTCTCTGCAAATAAAGACGTTGAAGTTACTCGCGAGACAAGCGCACCTGCAGTGAATACTTTGATAAAACGACGGCGATCCACAGAGGCATATAGCGCCTGTAGGCCATCTGTGCCAGATGCCATTGGCGTTTCACAGAAACGCCCTACAATGCAGTTCGTGACGCGACGTAAAGCTGCGAAAATGATTGGTACTGCTGCGGCGGGTCTAATATTGCCAACTGATCCAGCGCGAGGACAAGCGAAAGGCGAATTATCAGCGATGCTGACACGCCGTATTCCTTCCTCTGGCGAGAAATTACCCGTGATCGGCCTCGGAACATGGAGGGCCTTCGACGTCGATCTTAAGACGGATATCCGAAGGCAGCTCACAGACGTTCTGTCGCTGTTTGTGAAGCTTGGCGGCCGTGTGATTGATTCCTCGCCGATGTACGGTCGCGCGGAGGAGGTGATCGGCGATCTCACTTCTGCACCTGGCATTCGCGAGAAGCTCGCCACGGCGAGTCCGTCCGATGGCGGACTGTTTCTCGCGACTAAAGTTTGGACCAGGGGCAAGCAGAGTGGAATTCAGTCAATGGAACGTTCCATGTCCCTTTTGCGCACGAACCGAATCGACCTGATGCAGGTGCATAATCTCGTCGACGTGAACACACAACTCGCGACCCTGCAGGATTGGAAACAGCAGGGCCGCATCCGCTACACTGGAATCACGCATTATGAGTCCGGAGCTTTGAGGGAAGTCGAAAAACTGATGCGGGGCCAGAAGTTCGATTTCCTGCAGATCAATTGTTCGCTGATGGAACCCGAAGCCGAGGAACGTATTCTGCCTTTGGCGCAGGAGCGCGGCGTCGCCGTGATCGCGAATCGGCCATTCGGATCCGGCGACCTATTCAGCAAAGTGCGTTCGAAATCGCTGCCGGATTGGGCGACGGAATTTGATTGCCGCTCCTGGGCTCAATTCTTTTTAAAATGGATTGTGGCAAATCCTGCCATCACCTGCGCGATCCCCGCGACGGATAAACCGAACCATCTCCAAGATAATATGCAGGCCGGAATTGGACGGTTGCCCGATGCAAAATTGCGCCATCGGATGGTGGAATTGGTCTCATCGTTGTAGGTCGCGGCACCCCTCCTGCATCCGAGTAAGTCAAATTAAAAAATCTTCCTTTTGTTAGGAAAATCGGTTGCCAGGAGGGCCGATATGCCGGATAGAAGGCGCGCTTTATGCCAAAACTTCTCACCCTCACCTTTGTTATCCTGGGATCCGCGGCGATTTGCCCGCATCCCGTAATGGCGATGCGATTCTCGGCGCCGACCCCAAAATTCAATTACACCGATTCCTCAGGCAAAAAACAATCGGTCGACGTTGTGGACCAGTATTATCCGAAGAAGATCGTTCAGCCGATTGCCAAGGCAGATGCGCAGATTGATCCGAAATTATGCCGGGCCGCCACCATCGCTGAGGAGCGCGCACGTGCGCACTCGCTGCGCAAGTGTTGGTGTTTCGTTAAGGAAGCGCTGGTTGCTGCGGGCGTAGTGAAATCGCGGCCGAAAACCCCCCTGGCGAAACAAGCGGGCCAGGAACTGGTGAACAATTACGGATTCAAAAAACTGCCGGTATCGAATCCGTACGAAGCTCCTGTGGGATCTGTGTTGGTCTACGATGCCAAGCGCGCGGCCGGTCACGTGGAGATCCGGACCGAGACTGGATTTGTTAGCGATTTTCGCTCGAAGACGCCATCGCGGCGTCCTCTGATTGGCGTTTTCGCGAAAAGTTAGTTTGAAACCGCGCCTGCGGGGGCGGACATCGTCTTCGCAGAAGCCGATCCCACCAAAAAAAGGTGGAACGCGTTGTCCTCAACTCCGTTGCACACGCGGCTTTGCCGCCTGACTGTTCCGGCCGTGAGCTTCCGCATCGCCATGTGGTCTGGTCCGCGAAATATCTCAACGGCCATGATGCGCGCGTGGGGCAATCGAGACGACACTGTCGTTATCGATGAGCCGTTTTACGCCTATTATCTTAAAGCGACAGGCATAGATCATCCCGGCGCGGACGAAGTGATCGCAACAGGCGAAACCGATTGGCGTAAAGTCGTTGCGCATCTCACCGGACAGATCACAAACGGCAAGCGGATTTTTTTTCAGAAGCAAATGACCCATCATCTGTTGCCAGAAATAGATCGCGAATGGCTCGAAGCCGTGACCAATTGTTTTCTAATTCGCGATCCGCGCGAAGTGATTAACTCCTACATTAGAAAGCGAGAAGACCCCGCGCTCGAAGACCTCGGTTTCGTGCAACAGACAGAAATCTTTAATTTTGTTCGAACGCGTATTAATGCAGTTCCGCTCGTTGTTGATGCCAGGGACGTGCTGGAAAATCCGGAGGGGACGCTACGACTAATCTGCAACGCGGTGGGTGTGGAGTTTAGCAACTCAATGCTTTCCTGGCCATCCGGCTTGCGTCAGACCGACGGCATGTGGGCTGCGCATTGGTACGGTGAAGTGGCAAAGTCGACGTCGTTTCAACAGTATCATCCGACACCGGGCGAAGTTCCGGCGCGATTGCGCGAGATCCATAAGCAATGCTTTGAATGCTATGAGCGGCTCTATGAATATCGGCTCCATTGAAGATCTCGCACAAAGAACACGACGGGCAAAACGTGCTGGAAATGAAACTTTCTCTTTGTGTCCATAGTGGACGTTGTGTGAGGTAGTTCAAATGCTTCAGAAGTTCGACGAGCGAAACCGCAATCTGATCGTCAATGTTAATGGAGAGTTGCTCCATCGGGACAAAGCAGGCATCAGTCCGTTCGATTCAGCGGTGCAAGGTGGTGACGCGGTCTGGGAAGGACTGCGACTTTACAACGGCCGGATTTTCAAGCTGCACGAACACCTCGATCGCCTCGAGCGTTCAGCCCGCGCACTTTCATTCGAGGAAATTCCGCGGCGAGAAAAAATCATCGACGAAGTCAGACGCACGCTCGCTGCCAACAAGATGCAGGATGGCGCGCATATTCGGCTCACGCTGACACGCGGAGTTAAGATCACTTCGGGCATGGACCCGCGGCTCAACCAAAGCGGGCCGACGTTGATCGTGCTCGCTGAACACAAGCCGCCGGTCTATGCGAAAACGGGCTTGAGTTTGATAACGAGCAAGATTCGCCGCCCGCCGCCGGACGTGCTCGATGCGCGGATTCACCATGCAAACCTGCTGAACTCGATCCTCGCAAAGATCGAAGCAAACAATGCCGGAGCGGACGATGCACTCATGCTCGACACGCGCGGGTTCGTTGCTGAAACGAATGCGACACACGTGTTCATTGTGCGTCACTCAGATGACTCGCGCCCAAGCAGTGACTTGGCAACAGCCCGCGTTGTAGCATGCCCCGACGGCATAACTCGCGCGACTGTGATCGAGATTTGTGCCGTCGAAAAGATTCGCTGCGTCGAGACGGATCTGTCACTCGCCGATGTCTATGGTGCGCGTGAAATGTTTTGCACAGGGACAATGGGCGAACTAGCCGGCGTGCTCAGGGTAGATAATCGTCAAATCGGCGACGGAAAAATCGGTGCGATGACCAAATATTTGAGCGGTCTTTACGCGAAACGTACCGCGATCGAAGGCGTGCAGGTCGTCGATCTGTAACGACCTCGGTTGTTTTTGTTACAGCTGTTGTGCTGGCTTAACCACGCCAATCAGGATCGCAACGGGAATGGACGTGTAGCCGATAAAAAGAAGCCACGCGAAAATTCGGCCAGCTGACGCAAGACGCGGCGTCAGTTTCTTGTCATTAAATCCGAGCGATTGAAAGAAGCTCGACGATCCGTGACTGAGATGAAGTGCGAGCAGAAACAGGCCAAGCGCATAAAACCCGGAGACGTAATAATTTTGGAATCCGTACACCATCATTGAGTAAACGTCGTAGTGCCCGAGCGGATCGGCCTTGAGCAAAGCAAAACGAGGATCGGTGACACGCACTGTGAAATGCGCAATGTGGTAAATAATGAACGCAAGCACGATCATCCCGCTCAGCACCATGTGGCGCGAAGCGACCGTGGCTTTCACATACTCCCGCTCGACATATGCTTTCGGTCGCGCACGGCGGTTTTCGATCGCCAGTTGAATCGTCACGTAAATGTGAACGACCACAGCTGCGAGCAGAAATAAACGGATGACCCAAAGCAAAGGTCCGAGGTCGCGCAGGTGTTGTGCGTAACCATTGATCCAATCAGGACCCAAAAAAATTTGCAAATTGCCTAGCAGATGCCCGATCACGAATAGGATCAAAATGATGCCGGTGACGGCAACGATCATTTTTTTTCCAACCGACGAGCGATAAAATGCTGCCAAAATATTCACATTAAGAGTCGGCGCCGGTCGAGCGGCCTGTGTTTCAGATTATGGATAGGGCTTTGAGCGTCAAGAGTAGCGGCCTTATCCACCTCTTCTTTGATTTGTGGTCCCGAGAACTTCTCTCCGGCTCGCCGCGGCAACCACCAACCCGGCGACAGTCGAAACAAAGTCACCTTTCACTTGGCTGCGATTAAGCCTATAATTGCCGGGCCTCATGGCGAACAGCGAACAATCGCAGACGATCTCTCAAGAGGTCCTTCACCTTCAGTTTCAGGAGAAGGGCTCAACAGGCGCCGGCAAGCCCGCCAGAGCCGCTCGCCGCTTCGGCCGGACCGGTCTGTGGTCGCATTTTTTCAGTCATGAGTGGTCGTCTGCACTGCTGTACCTCTTCCTGGATGTAGTGAGCTGGCTCACAATCTACCGACTTGTAGGTTGGTTTAGGTACGATGCCTTCTATGCTACGCCGTTTCAGTTCTTCTTCATCGAGCTGATCCAGCTCGGTGTCATCGTGATGGCGCTTTATTTTGTTGGCGGCTACGATCGCAGTGTCGAAAAGCTGACTCTCGGTTATACAGCCGAACATATTCTTGCCGTCAGCGCGGCGGGGGTGGTCAGTGCGATGGTGATTTATTCCGCGGCGACGTTTGATCAGACGATGAAGCCGAGCCGCGGCGTGCTGCTTTTGAGCTTCGCGATCTTTCTTCCCATGTCGCTGGTTTACCGCCGATTGATTCGGCAGTACGTGGTTGCCAGCAGTGCCGGGCGATCGTTTCTTATCATCGGTGGTGGCGCGACGGCGGCTCGTTTCTACGAGGCGTATAGCAAGTCATCAAACGGACAACAGCTCGAGTTCGTAGATGTGAATGACGAACGGGTGGGCCAGCCAATTGCTGGTCAAGGATCACCGATTGTGCAGGGAAATCTCGCCGCAAAGTTAAACAATCTCGACAGCCGTTATAGCGGCATCATTCTCGCTGCGAAAGCGAGCTCGCTCAGCACGCAACTGCTCGAGCGTCTGGTGCACGCGCAATTTCAGGAGACGCGCGTTTACACGCTCGAATCCTTTTATGAAACAGAATGGCGTTATCTGCCGCTTGGCATCATCGATCCCTTTTGGCCGCTCCAGAGTGGTTTTCAGCTGGCACGCACTTCCCCCTATCATTATCTCAAGCGGCTTTTCGATGTCGTTACCTCGTCAATAGCACTGATCACTTGCGCTCCGCTATGTGTGCTTGTCGCTCTGTTTATCTGGATGCAGGATGGCAGTCCGGTTTTTTTCCGGCAGGAACGAGTCGGTCGTGACGGAAGACGGTTCATTCTTTTCAAATTCCGAACAATGCGACAGTCGGATGAAACGGACGAGGACATCTACACGAGAAAAGACGATCGTCGCGTGACGGCTGCGGGCCGGTGGCTGCGGAAACTTCGGCTCGATGAGTTGCCACAGCTTTGGAATGCGCTCAAAGGAGATATCAGCCTGATTGGTCCACGCCCGGAGTGGAGCAAGTGTGCCGAACGTTATCAGCAAACAATTCCATTTTATCATTTTCGGCACCTGGTTAAGCCCGGAATCACGGGATGGGCGCAGGTCAATTATCCCTACGGAGAGAGTAACGAGGACGCGGTCGAGAAGTTAAAGTACGACCTCTATTACATCCGCCATTACTCCCTCAAGCTGGATGCCATGATCGTGCTGAAAACGTTATATACGATGCTATTCGGCAAGGGACGGTGAAGCGATGGAAGTCGGATGCCTGCGGTCGGAGATCACAATTGTCTGACGTCTAACATGTGATTTCTCACATCGTCCGCAGCGTATCACGCTGGATTTTTTTCGGCGCCCTGGTCTATGCACCGTGGGCGTACGGTGGCACAACATCCGAAAGCATCCAAATAACCAATTGGGTGTTACTCGCGGCACTCGTTCTTTGGGCCATTGAGTTGCTTGTTAGCAGGCGAACGCCGCGATTTCCATGGCTTCTGTTGTTCTTAACGGCGGCTTTGATCTGCGTCGGCGGGTGGATGGTCTTCAACGCGAAGTCCGTCTACGACTCGGATTTTTTTGTTTTTGTGCCGCTACGCAACTTCGCACCGCCTGTGACTGGCTCCGTTGATTACCCCATTAGCGCCGCGTGGATGATCCGAGGCGCTTTGCTTCTGGGAGTAATCTTGTTTGTCGCAGATCTTTCTCAAAGCAACCGATGGTTGCTACGCTTGTGGTATGTAATCGGGCTGGTCGGCGGTTCGATAGCACTCCTCGGTTTACTCCAGAAAGCCACCGGTGCGCAAATGATCTTCTGGCAACCAATGACACCGTGGCCCCTTCGAATAAACACGTTTTTTGCGACGTTTTATTATCACGGGAATGCTGGTGCATTCTTAAACCTGGTATGGCCATTGAATTTCGGACTAGTTATTCGGGCCTTTGCCAGGGAATCCCATCCGTGGATGCGAGCTATGTGGACGAGCGTTTTTCTCGTAACCATGGCTGCGGTGTTGGCGAATACGTCGCGCATGGCTCAACTCGTTGCGCTCCTGTTGCTGGTTGCGAGTTGCGTGCAATTTGGACCGATGCTTCTTCGCAAGCTATCGGGTGGTAAAGGCGTAGCCCTGGTAGGAGCGCTCGCCATTGGTTTAGCGCTCGTTGCGTTTGCGCAGGCCAGTCATTTCGAACAGGCGCTTAAGCGCTGGCGGTTAGAGAGTGAGCACATTCCCAACGATGCTCGCTGGCAAGTTTCGCGCGTAGCCGTGCGTGCGTTGCCCCACGCCGGGTTGTTCGGGTTTGGGCCAGGGACATTTCGCGTTGTATTTCCAACATACAATCGCACTGGGAGCGATCAGCTGCCTGGAACATGGAGATTTTTACACGAGGATTATCTGCAGACCCTGCTGGAATGGGGCTGGGTCGGGGGAATTCTTTGGGCGCTGCTCTTCTTTGGAGGGATTACAGTCAGTATTCGCAGTTACAAAAAGCACGCCAGGCGGGAGTGGGCGCCGCGAAGGCGCGTGCTACAGCCGTTAGTTATCACAGCGCTCA